>JAZOTG010000243.1:0-7583 GCA_045657505.1 Kiritimatiellia bacterium
AGCCTACCAATCATCTTGATTTTGAGGCCATCGACTGGCTTGAGGGCATGATTCGCCGCCTGAGGGACGCCGCCGTCATAATCGTCACACACGACCGCCGTTTTTTGAAGCGGGTAGCCGAGAGGATTTTCGATCTTGACCGCGGGGAACTTGCAGGCTGGGAGTGCGACTACCCGACGTTCCTCAAACGCAAGGCCGAACTGATGGCCGACGAGTCGGTATACTGGGAGCGCAAATCCAAAAAACTTGCCGAGGAGGAGGCGTGGATCCGTCGCGGAGTGAAAGCGCGCACGACGCGCAACGAGGGCCGGGTTGCCGCGCTTAAGAAATTGCGCGCCGAATTCGCCGCCCGCCGCTCGTCAAAGGGCGCCGTCAGCATGAAGCTCGACACGGCCGCGCCCGGCGGAGAGAGCGTTCTTAAAATCAAGGATGTCTCGTTTTCGTATCCCGGCGCGGACAAGAGCATAATACGCGATTTCACGACTACTGTTCTTCGCGGCGAGCGCATCGGCGTTCTTGGGCTCAACGGTGCCGGCAAGACTACGCTGCTCAATCTTTTGACGGGGCGCGCCGAGCCGACTCAGGGCAGCATCAGTCGCGGAACAAACGTGAAACTGTCGTTCTTCGACCAGCTGCGCGCCGGGATAGACCCTGAAAAATCTGTAGCCGAGAATCTTGCTCCCGATCGTGACGAGGTTGTCGTTGGCGGCGTTCGCAAACACGTTTACTCGTATCTTGCCGATTTTCTTTTCTCGTCCGAGCGTTCACGCACGCCGGTAAAGGCGCTTTCCGGCGGTGAACGCGCAAGGCTGATGCTTGCAATGCTGTTTCTCGAGAGCACCAACCTTCTGGTGATGGACGAGCCGACCAACGACCTTGATGTTGAGACGCTCGAGCTTCTCGAGGAGCAGCTTCTTGCCTACGGCGGCACGCTTATTCTTGTGAGCCACGACAGGGAGTTTCTTGACAATGTTGTCACGTCCACATTTGTATTAGAGGGCGATGGGCTTGTCAGGCAGTATCCCGGCGGTTACGAGGATTATGTGACCCAGTCGGGAGGAGGCTTTGTCAGGCGCGCGAAGAACGCTCCTGTTGCCGGGGCGCAGAGCGAGCGCAAGGCTGAGCCGCCGCCGGCCCGCAGGAAACTGTCGTACAACGAGAAGCGGGAACTTGAGGCTTTGCCCGATAAAATAGATTCGCTTGAAAAGCGTATCGCCGCAGTAATGGAGTCGGGCGGCGTGCAGGACCGCGAAGCGTATGCGCAGATTCCCGCGCTTCAGGCCGAGCTTGACGCGGCGGTGGAGCGCTGGGCGGAACTGGAAAGCGTTTGTCAGTAGTTTGCGGAGGCGCGGCCGTGAAGCAGGAAATACTCCTTGTTGATGATGAGCGCAGCGCGAGGCTTGCGGTAAAAGGAGTGCTTGAAAGCGCAGGGTGGACTGTTTGCGATGTGCCGGACGCGGAGAGCGCGATAGAGGCGCTGGGCGGTTTTGAGCCGGACCTTGTGCTGCTTGATGTAATGATGCCGGTGACGAACGGCTATGAATTGTGCAGGCGGATAAAAAAACACCGGCCGGGTCTTTCTGTGGTTTTTCTGACGGCGCTCGATCTGCCCGAGAATGAAATAGCCGGGCTTGAACTCGGAGCCGACGATTATGTTTCAAAAAGCGCTCCGCCCGAAGTGCTTGTCGCGAGGGTCCGTTCGGCGCTCCGGCGCTCCGGCGGAGTAACCGGAGGTTTCGCCTTCGGAGCATGGAAGGTCTCGCCTGCCGATTTCTCGATGAGCGACGGAGACGGGAGGCGTGTTTCGCTCACGGAACGCGAGACGGCGTTTCTGCGCGAATTGAGCGGGCACCCCAACGAGCTTTTCAGCCGTGATTATCTCTCGCGCATGTTTGTGGACGGCGCAAGCGTTCGCTTTGACGATGCGCTGGGAGTGTTTGTGGGGCGCCTGCGCGCAAAGCTTGGTCACTCCGCCCTGTGCATAAGAACTGTTCACGGCCAGGGGTATTCGTATCGGCCGCGGGGGAAGGGCTCCGGGTCGTGAAGGGATGCGGTTTTATTGTCCGCGTTTTGCGCGGGATGTCAAGCTGGGCTGTTTTGACGGCGCTTGTCCTCATACCTTTTTTTGTTTTCGGCGAAGACGTTGAACGCGCAATCGATTCTTTCATTGCATACGCGTCGGGCAATAAGGCTGCGACGGCTCTTGTGCTGTTTACCGTGCTTGCGCTTGATATTGTCCTGCCTGTGCCGTCATGCCTTTTGAGCGCGATGTGCGGCGCCGCGCTGGGTTTGTTCGCGGGATTTGCCGTTTCGTTTCTTGCAATGACGGTAAGCGCGCTCTGCGGTTTTGCGCTCGGACGGTTTTGCACATCCGTTGGAACGAAACTCGTGGGCTCGAAGGCACGGAAGCTTGACAATGTAATGTCACGGCGCAGGCCTGTATTTCTTTTTCTTATGCGTCCTGTTCCGGTGCTTGCCGAATGCTCGGCCGTGTATGCCGGCCTTAAAGGGTACCCCGCAAAGGGAAGCATAATGTATATGCTTATGGGTAATGCCGTGATTTCAGCCGTTTACGCAACCATCGGAATGTGCGGCAAGGCGAACGATTCGTTTGTGCCGTCCTTTGTTGCCGTTATCGTTTTGTCAGGCGCAGGCGCGCTTCTTACTCCGTTTCTCGGCAGGCGCCGCGGCAGACACGCCTGAGTCTTCAAATGCCATATGATATGAAAGGGGGCAGTATGGAAGGGATAGAATTGAAGTCGAAGGAGTCATGCGCATGGGACGCAGCCTCGCTCGGTGAAATTATGTTGCGCCTCGATCCCGGCGACGGGCGCATACACACGGCGCGCGAGTTCAGAGCGTGGGAGGGCGGCGGCGAATACAATGTCATGCGCGCGCTGCGCCGCTGTTTCGGCATGAGGACGACGGCGGTGACGTCATTTGCCGACAATCCAGTCGGCCGTCTTGTCGAGGATTTCATGCTCCAAGGCGGAGTCGATACGAGTCATGTGATATGGCGCAGGTTTGATGGCGTGGGCAGAGAGGTTAGAAACGGTCTGAATTTTGTGGAACGCGGTTTCGGATGTCGCGCGGCCCGCAGCTGTGCCGACCGCGGATATACGGCAGTCAGCCAGCTCAAGCCCGGGGAGATTGACTGGGAGAGCCTATTTTCAAAGGAGGGAGTGCGCTGGTTTCATACCGGCGGAATTTTCGCCGCGCTCTCCGAGACTGCCGCCGAAGTTTGCATTGAGGCATTGAAGACGGCAAAGAAGTACGGGACGCTCACCTCCTACGATTTAAATTACCGCAAAAGCCTTTGGCAGTCTATCGGCGGATGCGAGAAGGCCCGCGAGGTCAATCGCGAAATCGCTCAATATGTTGATGTAATGATAGGCAACGAGGAGGATTTTACCGCCGCGCTCGGCATAGAAGTGGATGGCGTCGACAAGAATCTTACCAACCTGCCGGTCGAGTCGTATAAAAAAATGATTTCAAAGGCGGTTTCCTGTTATCCGAATTTCAAGGCCGTGGCAACAACACTGCGCTCGGTCAAGTCGGCGAGCACGAATGATTGGAGCGCCATATGCTGGTGCAACGGCAGGTTCCATCTGTCATCAATGTATTCCGGTCTTGAAATATTCGACCGCGTCGGCGGAGGCGATTCGTTTGCTTCCGGTCTGATATATGGTTTTATGGAGTTTGGCGACGCGGCCAAAGCTGTGGAGTACGGAGCCGCGCACGGAGCTTTTGCAATGACAACTCCGGGCGACACGTCGATGGCTACATTGAGCGATATAGAGAGGCTTGTCGCGGGCGGCGGTGCAAGAGTCGAGCGCTGAATTATCGCGGAGTGAAACGCCTGCCGCTGTTGGATTTGTGTTGTATTTGATTTATTGAGACTTGGTAATATGCTTCCAGACAAATGATTGGAGGCATATGTCGGGCGAGAGAAAATGGTTGCTTGTTTGCGCTCTCACAGCGCTTGGCGGGGGCGTTGGTTTTTTGTCGCCCGCATTTTGCGTCGCCTGGCCGTTGTCCGCGCTTGCGTCATGCGTCGCACTTTTATACGCTTACGGCGGCAGGCGTGTGTTCTATTTTGTCGCCGTCGCGTTTTTCGCGCTTTCCGTTTCATGGCATGCTGTAAGCGGGCGTCTGGCCGTCATCGTCGCATCTGCCGAGCTTAACCGCGCCCGGCCGACTGCGGCTGATTTTACAATCCCATCGTTCGTAAAGGTGTACAGTCAGGAGGGCGGTTCACATAAGGTTTCGTTCGCCGGTAAAATGAAAGGAGTGCCCGTATTCGTGAATGTGTATTTGGAAGCGGGAGTCAGGCCTCCTTCCCCGGGGGAGACATGGCGGTGCTGCGGTTGGCTGGGGCGCGCATCGGGCGCATGGTATTCGCGGCGGACGTTCTGGGTGCGCGGCAGGGGCTCATATGCCGTCAAAATTTCGGATGGCGCCGGCAGTTCGCCTGCCCGCGTTTTCAACCGCGCGCGCCTTGCGCTGTCGCGCAGGGCGTGTATTGGGGTGGATGCGGACGGGGAGGTGTCTCGTCTTAACAGAGCGCTTTTGCTGGGAGAGCGCTCATCCGTAGACCCGCAAACAAAAAAAGCGTTTGCCGATTCGGGAACAGCGCACCTTTTTGCGATTTCCGGCCTGCATGTGCTTGTGATTGCAAAGTTTCTTTCGATATTGCTGGCTCTTGCTGCGCTGCCTGTGAAGATAAGGCCTGTATTTCTTGTTTTACTGCTGTGGGGGTATGTTCTGCTTACGGGCGCTTCGGCAAGTGCGGTGCGCGCGGGCGCTATGGCGTCGACAGCAGCGCTCGCTCCACTTTTTTCAAGGCGCGCCGATTCTCTTGTTTCATGGGCACAGACGTTTTCGGCCGTTCATCTGATAAATCCATGGAGTCTTGTCGATACGGGCAGTCAGTTGTCGTTCATCGTGATGCTCGGGCTTGTAATATGGCAGAGAATGAAGGCTTTTAAAAAAGCGGGTGCTGTGCATTGTTTTGCCCCTACTGTAATTGCATGGGTGTTCGGCTTCCCGATTGTATCCGCGGCATTTGGGGTTATAACGCCAGGTGGAATATTTGCGAATATGCTTGCCATCCCCATCGCGTCATTAAGCGTCGTCTTTTCGGCTGTCGGTGTTGTATGCAGTTTTGTCTCTGCAATGGCGGCGGCGTTTTTCAATGCCGCCGCTTCAATGACCACATCGCTTATGTTAGGCGTCGCGCGTTCCGTTGCGGCGGTTCCTTGGTCCAATTTCGAGATTACTCCGTGGTCGCTGTGGGAGTGCCTGTGCGCCTATGCGTTCGTTGCAGCCGTCCTTGCCGCTCTTGAACGATGGTCACGCCGTTGCGTTATTTGATATAATGCGTTGAATATGGAGTGTAGCAGAGAGAACTATAAAGCTGTAAAGGATGCAATCCGGGCCGCATCAAGAATACTTATATCGGGACATTTGAGCCCTGACGGTGATTCATTGGGGTCTATGATTGCCATGGCAAGGTTTCTCACGAATGCAGGCTATCAGGCTTTTGCCGCCGCCGATATAAATTCCATCGGAAAACTTAAAGTGCTTGAAGGCGTGGAGAAAATAATTCCGTTGCGCAAGCTCAAGCGTCAGAAATTCGATTTGTTCATAGCTGTCGACTGTGCCGCTGTCTCACGGCTGCCCCCTGAAGTGCGCTCATTCGCGGAAAAACTGCCGTGCGTATGCATCGACCATCATATGACCAACGACGGCACATTTGGCGTGGCGCGAATAATCGACCCCAAGGCGTCGTCGGCGGGTGAGCTTGTATGGAAGTTCGCCAAGTGGATGGAATGGGAGGTTGACAAGGTTTCTGCCGAAGCGCTGTGGGTGTCGATGATCACCGACACTGGCCGCTTTGCTTACGATTCGACATCGCCCGGCACATTGCGCGCCGCCCGCGACATTTTGAAGCACGGTGTGCGCACGGCATATTTCAACGATTTGATTTACGGGACTTTTTCCCGGAAGGCGATAGAGCTTAAGCGCATTGCGTGGCGCTCGCTGCACATTTGGAAGAACCGCAAGGTCGCCGAAGTGACGCTCACACGCGACGATTTCAGGTCGGTCAGAGGCACAAAGGCCGATGCCGAAGATGTAATTGAAATCCCACGAAGCGTGGCGGGCAACGAAATCGCGCTCTTCTTCTACCAGATACCTGACAGAACAAAGGAAATACGCTGTTCCATTCGCACGCGCGGCGACTGGGACGCAACCGTGCTCGCGGGCAAATTTGGCGGCGGCGGCCATCTGAAGGCTGCCGGCTGCACAATCAAGGGTGTGATGAATGCGGCAAAGCGCAAGGTGCGCTCGGCGTTGAAGGAAATGATGAAAGAGGCATCGCGCAGGTAGTCGGATGTTTTGAAAGGCTTGTTATGTGTAAAAGGGCGCTGATATTGACAGACGGCAAGGCGGGGCATGAAAACCAGTCGGTGGCATTCGCCCGTTCGCTTGGGTGCAGTTTTGATGTCATGCCCGTTTCGTTTAAATCGCGCGCCGCCAAGACTGCAAGTTATTTGCTCGATCATATTTCTGTCCGCTCGCTGCGCCTTTACAGGGAGTGCGAGACGATGCGCAGGGTTGCAGGCAATGGCGGCTATGATGTTGTAATTGGCACAGGTTCGGGCACTTTTTACGCGGCCAAGGCAATGGCAGCGGCGATGAAGATCAAATGCGGAGTCGTCCTCTATCCGCGCGGATACCGCATCTCGTCGTTTGGGTGCATTCTCGCTCCCGTATTCGACAATCCCGCAACATCGCACAATGTCATTGCGATTCCCGTGAATCTGGTGGCGAGCGACGCGGAGTTTTACGCGAAGGGAGTGGATGAGTTTCGTAAACGGCATACCGTCAGGGGCGCGTCGGCTGCGGCTGTCGTAGTCGGCGGGCCGAACAAACGCGCGTCAATGACAGCGCAATGGATGAAGGAACAGCTTGACGCGGTGTTTGCAGAATGTTCTGATTGCGAGAAATGGGTTACGACATCCCGTCGCACTCCGCAAGATGTTGAAGCGCTTATAGACTCCTATCCGTGGGATTACAAGCTTATTTATTCGCGCGAAAAATTCAATCCCATACCTGCATTTGTCGCCCTTGCGAAGCGTCTGTATGTGACAGCCGAATCAACCGGAATGCTTTCTGAGGCGTGTATCAGCGGCTGTGCGGAGGTTTACGCTCTCGACAATCTTAAGAGCGGAGGCCATAAGTTCCGCCGCTTTGTTGATTCCCTGAAGGCTGGCGGGTATGTGGGTTCCTCGCGCAAGGTCGATCTGTCCGGTGCGATAGCGCGGGCAAGACAATTGCTGGGGCTGTAATGCTTGTCAGGGACGCAAAGCTTGTCAGGTCCTGCGTGTTTCTGTGTTTGCCGACTGTTGCGGCGGTTGCCTTTGGAGTTTATTTTTTCACTTGCGAGCTTCCGCATATAGTCGACAACGAACGGGCGCGTTTTCTGCACGGGCTTGAGAAAGAGTCTTCGCTTCTTGATTATGACAATGCGGCTTTCGTGTGGCAACGCGGCAAGGGAGTTGTGCGCGGTGAGAAATATT
>JAZOTG010000244.1:0-4901 GCA_045657505.1 Kiritimatiellia bacterium
CACGATGCTTTTCAAACGCATCAACCTTGGGGCACCAAACGTCAAGCGCACCGGCGAAAGAGGGCGATTCAACTGCGTCAAGCGTGGGGATGCCCGGCATATACTTGTGCACTACACCGGATGTGATACGGTATTCGCCGATGTTTTTGCCGCCCGGCTCGTCGGCGACATGCTGAAACCAGCGGTCTTTCAGGCCGTGCGCCTGAATTTCGTTCATGTAAAGTTTTGCGAGGCGGGCAAGAACCTTCACGCCTTCGAATGAGGTGGAGACGCTTTTTGTGAATCTCGTGTTGAATGTGGGCGACCCCCATCCTGCGGAGAAACCTGCAAGGTGCTGACCCTCAAGGTACCACATGCCGTGGCGTTCGTATAGTTTTAAGAGTTTGCAAAAACGTCCTTTGTCGAGATTGACGACGCCGTCTGAGTCTTTGACAAAGACATCGCTCATAAGTCCGACATTCTGCCGTCCGCGGGCGGCGAGACTGATATATTTTTCGATCATTCCCCAGTGTTCGTCGCTCCATAATTCAAGCCCGTGCGAGCTGGCCATGCTCTGGAAATTCATCCAGTTGGTATATTTGAAACTGTCTTTGCCCACGGGAGGAAGCTTTGTCGCGTGCACGTTGACGGTGAGTGTGAGAACGCGCGACATACCGCCTTGCTCGATGCGGAAATCGATTTTGAATTTCTTCAACCCTTCCGGGGCGCGGTCGAGTCTAAAGCGCAGCGCTTCGACATTTTTTGATCCGCGTATCGGCGTTGCGGCGTTAATATCCTTTACGGAACCGATAGGTTCAAGAACATCGTAAACTTCAAATGGCGCGCGTCGCGCCACATGCGGATTGGTGCCGGGCTTAGCCTCCAAAAAACCGCGTACGCCGGTATTGCGCTTGACGGGTACGGAGCGCATTCTGTACCATTCGCCTCCGGCGTGCGACGAGAATAGCGATGTTTCGATTTCGGGTTTGAGCCCCTTTAGAAAAATGTTAACGTCAATTACCCCGTTGGCGGGAACGTCGATTTCATCCATTCGTTCAACATTCTCAAGAGTTGAATCGGCATAGAGCCAGGCGAGAGGATCTGTCAGGACAGCGTCAAATCCGAATAAAATCCTTGATAAAAAGAATACGGTAAGCGCAAGTGCGGTTTTATTTAAGTTGCTCATATCGGCCTAACCTTCAAATGAAAATTTTAAGTGTAATTACTTTTATGGGAATATTATACAACAATATATTCCATGACTACAAAGATTTCATCGCGGTTTTTTTATCGACAAAATGATAAAAACAAAAAAACCGCCTTTACCAGCGGTTTTATTGGTGGAGATAAGGGGAGTCGAACCCCTGACCTCTTCAATGCCATTGAAGCGCTCTACCAACTGAGCTATATCCCCAATTTGTTGTAACGCGCAATATTATCTCATATAGTTGATATTAAGTCAATAGCGAATTTTCATATTCTGTTTTAAAAACAATTTCTGCCGGTAAAAAGTGTATAATACACGAAAACAATCCATTAGGAGGGCTCAATGAGTGAGAAAAAGCTAAAATATGCAATGATAGGCGGTGCAAAAGGTTCGTTCATCGGGCCTGTGCATAGAATGGCAATCAGGCTTGACGACTCCGCCGATCTTGTGGCAGGCTGTTTTTCGCGCAATGAGTCCGATAATCTCGCCATGGCATCGCAGTGCGGCATTGACTTGTCTCGTGTATATGCTGACTGGCGGTCGCTTGTCGAAGCGGAAAAGGGCAGAATCGATTTTATCGCCGTTTGCACGCCAAATGATTCGCATTATCACATAACAAAGGCGGCACTTGAGGCCGGGTTTGATGTAATGTGCGAAAAACCTCTTTCAATGACCCTCGGCGAAGCCGTTGAGCTTGACGGCCTTGCCTCATCAAAGGGGCTTGTCTTAGGAATTCCATTTACTTATTCCGGATTTCCTATGGTAAAACTTGCGCGCGACCTCGTGCAGCGGGGCGAGTTGGGCAAAATTGACAAAATAGTATTGGAGTATCAGCAGGGCTCGTTCAGGAAGATCGATTTTACAAAGCCGCTGGACAAACGCAATACATGGAAAATGTCTCCCGAAAAATCCGGTCCAAGCTGCGTGGTTGCCGATATCGGGGTGCATGGGTTTCATCTTATTGAATATGTTACCTCTATGCGGGTCGCTTCGCTTCTGTCCGATTTGTCCTCGTTTGCCCCCGGCAATAAACTTGATGACGACGCCTCTGTTTTAATGAGGCTCACTTCCGACGGAGGCAAAACAATTTCGGCAAAGGCCGCCATGGTTGTTTCGAAGGTTGCAACCGGCGAAGAGAACGGCACGCGCCTTAAAATATACGGCGACAGGGCATCGCTCTTTTGGAATCAGGAGTCGCCCAATTATCTTTCCGTGAAATACCCGTTTGAGGCCGAACGCATTTACAAGCGCAATGCTCCGTATGTCAAGAGCATTTCAGAATCAGCCACGCGGACGTCTCGCATTCCCGCCGGTCATCATGAGGGCTTTATCGAGGCCTTTGCAAATATCTATCTCGGTTTTTGCCGGGCTGTGCATGCACGCCGTGGCGGTGAATTGGCGCCCGGGGCGGCATACAGCGATTTGTACGACTTCCCCGGCGCCCGTGATGGTGTGCGTACCATGCGCTTTGTAGAGGCTGCATTGCGTTCAAACTCCTTGGGGTGCGTGTACACTCAATTGTAACCGCCGGCCTTTTACCGCGGTTTTGTCTCGTAGACGGCCGGGGCAAATTCCTTGATGCTTATTTTATCGTTGCGCATATGTTTGTGTACCGATATTTTTATGCAGCAAAGTTTTTCCCTTACAATTTTCGGAATTTCGACAGGAGCCCTCGAATGCGATTTAACGGTGAAAGTGTCACGCGAAATCTCATCGCCGTTTACATCAAGGAATAAAGTCTTAACTTCGGCGCCAGCACGATTTGCCGGCTTCTCTATTGCTAAATTGCGGCTGAAGTAGCGGGAACGCGGGCCTGCGGGAATAGTTTTCTCGGCAAGCAGCAACTCTGGGTCGTCAATGACGTTAGTCACGTTAACTACCTCCGTTACGGTTATTTCCTCTTTCGGCACGAGCACCCATGTTCCGAAAACCGCAGCTGCCGTTATCGCCGCCGCGGCAACGGCCAGCATTCTCTTTTTGATTCGTTTGGGTCCTGTCCCGCGCTGCATCACCGATGAAACCGAGAAAGGGATAAAGCGGAATGTGACGCTTCTCTCCCGCGAGTCATAGACGACATACGAAGAGTAGCACTGTCCATCGCGTTCGCGCGGGTAGCCTACCGATCCGGGATTGACGATGTACCGTTTTGTGTCTTCGATGGTGAAGTCTTGAGGATCGATTTTGTATACGGCGCCGGAGCGCCCCGTAAGAAATATTGCAGGCACGTGCGTATGCCCAACAAACGCAATGCGTGCGTCTGTCGCTTCGAAATTGGCCGCCGCATCCTGTTCGTCTTCAATATAGTGGAATTCTTCCGGTTCGGTAAAATCTCCGTGTGCGCCGATTGCTTCTCCGAAAGTGCAGGTGTACTGGAGGTTCGAAAGCGTTGCGCAGCCGTTTGCGCCGATACATTCGGCGTGTCGTGCCGCGGCGTCGCGTGCAAGATCTATGAAGTCATCGCCGGCTGTTCGTCCCGCAACGGCGTCGTCGTGGTTGCCGGCTATCGATACTGCGCCTGTTTTTGCAAGCAGGCTCATGGTTTTTGCCGGTTCGGGTCCGTATCCGACGATATCGCCAAGGCATATGAACATCTCAACGCCTTGTTTTTCGGCGTCTTCAATAACGCGTTCAAGCGCTTCGGCATTTGCGTGGATGTCGGATATTACGGCGTAAATCATATGTTTATCTGATGTCGGGGCGCCCTGCAGCGATTTTTTCGGGCAGAAGCGCATTTATGATTTCATTGATTCGAAACGGCAGAATGGACAACAGCCATGTCGCAAAGCGCATTTGCCACGGGAATGCGATAAGACCTATATTCCTGTCGGCGCTCTCAAGTATAATGCGGGCCGCTTCATCGGCTTCCATAAAGAAGGGCATCGGGCAGGTGTTGCGCGCAGTAATTCCCGAGCGGACAAATCCTGGGCATATTGCGCTTACCCGTATGCCTTCTTTTTTTAGCATTCCTCTAAGTGCTAGCGCCCATGTTTTCATGCAACTTTTTGTTGCCGAGTACGCCGGGCAGCTTTTTAGAGGTCCATATCCAGCTATGGATGCGGTAATAAGAATCTGGCGCACATCGGCAAGGGCGTTACCGTTGCGCCGGCGCAATACATTCAGCGCGGCAAGCACGACATTCACATTGCCGTTTACATTTATGTCAAAAGTTGCGCGGACGTTTTCGTCGTTTTCAATGCCGGTGCCGACTCCGGCGTTCGAGAAGACGCGGTTCAGGGGAGCTATGCCGTTGCAGGCCTCGACCCATTGCGATACGGCATCAGCGTCGGTTACGTCGACGCATCGCGCATGAACGGCAGCCCCTAAATCACGGCATGCCCCGGCAACCTCCTCAAGCCTGGCGGCGTTTCTGCCGCAAATAAAGACAGTGTCGTTTCGCCTTGCGCATTCTACCGCAAGGGCTGCTCCGATTCCGGAGCTTGCGCCTGTAATAAGTACATTCATCGTATAAGTGTGTGAAGTGGAAAAAACAAATCAACAACATTTTATCTTTTTTGCAGCAACTTCGCATTAAAAATAAAACAAAATAAAATCGCACCCCCTCTCGTGCTCCAGAGTAATCGGTTAGTCGAATGTGCGGACTAACGCCGCCCATCCGACTAAGGTGTTTGGCAGTGTGGACTTCCTATTGTTTTAAAACAGCCGTTCCGTATGCCATTTAATCAAAAAAAAGAAATAAAAACTAAATTTTGCGCTT
>JAZOTG010000245.1:0-4658 GCA_045657505.1 Kiritimatiellia bacterium
ACACTAAATCGCTGTTTACATCATTGATGATGGCCCGCTTAATGTTCGGGTATTTTGACAATATGTGGAAAAGCATAGCCCCACCGCCAACGAACGGTTCAACATAAGTGATATTCTTTCGTTCTGAAAAATCATTTGGCAAGAGGCTGTCCAACTGTTTAATCAGTTGTCCTTTGCCGCCCGCCCATTTTATAAAAGGCTTTGCTTTCATGCGTTTTTGTGTCAGTGCGCTGAAATATTCGCGGACACACTATCCATGCATGAAAAAAGAGCGCACTTCCTCTTCACGCACTCCTCTGGAAGCCCGACCAAAGGCTTAGGTTGAATACATGAAGAGAAAGTGCGCCCATATGGGCGCACCTTCACTACCATGCCGTTCAACCTTTGAAATGTTTTGGTCGTATTTCCAGAGGAACGACTTGTTAGCGTTGATGCTAAATTGTCTCTCGGCGCATTGGATTTCTCCCCGTTGCACCATAGTCTTGTGATTGCTCACAAAACGCCGATAATTATATCAAATTATCGTGCAGACGATCCATCAATGGTCAACTTTGGTAAAATATGGCGCATGGGATGGTATTTGCAGTCAGCCAACACACAATCAAGTTCAACGTATGATGTTGGATTTAATTGTGTTGTTTTCGAAATCGATTACGTTTGGGGTAATGATATTTCCAGTTCGCTTCAAGGAACAGGAGGAGTTGGCGGGCTTCTCTATCAGACGATTGATAACGTCATTTACATCCCATGCTATGATAACAATGGCAACGTCACGAAGTACGTCGATGCGAACGGTAGCGTCGTTGCGTCTTACACATATGACAATCACTATAACCATAAAGGATTGCGCATTAGAAAGATTGTTAAACGATATGCGAATGGGTGGTGGAACAATCACGCTACGCATACATTCATTTTTGATGGCGGCAATATCGTCCTCGAGAGGAGTGCCAAAGCAGATGGTAATCATATTACAAAGGAATACTTCTGGAGGATTGATAAATCGGGTTCGGAACAAGGTGCAGGTGGTGTCGGTGGGCTTCTTGCGGTAAGTGTCAATGGCATCTTTAGTATTCCTTGCTATGACCATAACGGCAACATTGTTGCTTATGTCTCGGAGATAGGCGGTATCGAATCTCTTTATGTCTACGATGCATACGGCAATGCGATTGAGAAGTCAGGCGAAAAGGCAGATGTACATTCCTTTGGTTTTAGCACAAAATATCACGACCGCGAGGTTAGCCTAATCGGCTACCAGAAACGCTTCTATTGCCCCGATCTCGGACGCTGGCTCAACCGCGACCCAATTGAAGAAGAAGGTGGCGAGAATCTGTATGCGTTTTGTGTGAATAATCCTATTCTCAATGCTGATGTAAATGGTGAAGCTATTCGCGTAGGGCAATCGGGGACGCAAATAACTGTTATTCTCAATATTACAATCTATTATGCCAACAATATTGAAAAACGTGCCAATACAGACTTGGATAGAATTGCACGTAGAATTAAAAATCAAATTGAAAGCCAATGGAATCATCAGACATGGCGTTATCAATGCTGTACGGTATCGTTTCGTGCGAATGTCTCAACAAGCCGGCAAGTGGGTTCGCAAGGCTTGACCAATGATAATCTTGTTGCAATTACAACTGATTCACGACATCGGAGTTATGTAATAAATATGAACCGTGGTGTTTGGACGGCTGACAATATTCCTGGATCCGATTGGCGTTATGCGCATGAAGCTGGGCATCTGATGGGATTGGGCGATGACTATACAGATGAGAATGGACCAAACAGAGGTCATGAAGGACATATGATGGCCGTTCATCGTGGCATTGTTAATGAACATGAGGTTATGGATATTATCAGAAAAAACAACATTCGTTGCATTACAGAAACGGAAAGATAAAAATGAAAAAAAGCACTATGTCAACGTTGTTATTAATCTCCGCTATAATATTATGTGTTTTAGACGTTTTTGCGCTATTGCTTAAACCTGGCGACCCGTTACCTAAACCACTCCCGCCTTTTTCAAGAGTTAGTTTCAAAATTAAGAATAATTTTTTTCATATTGATGCCAAGATGCGATGTCGGTATAATGATAGAGATAAATTTATGTATCGGAAAAATCATCCTTTTGCAACTCCTACCAACATCTATTTCGAAATAGGAACAGTTCTAAAAGTAACCGATACTCAAATTATATACGGAAGTTCTACAAACGCTATAGGTTATAAGAGTTGTTTTTTGATAGAGGGAAAAAATATCATTCCGAATAGATTTGTTCCGGACTTTTAGAAATGGAGCGATAGATATGAAGAAAATCAATATTATAATTGCGATAGTATCTACACTCACTTGCTTGTGTGTTCTAAAAAGTTATGCGCTTTTGCTGAAACCTGGCGATCCACTTCCGAAGCCGGTACCATTATTTTCACGGATTAGATTCAATGTCAACAACTATCGTTTTATCGTAGATGCCAAGATGAGATGTCGATACAACGACAATGATAAATTCATGTATCGACACAATCATCCTTTTACATCGCCAACAAATATTTATTTTGAAGCAGGAACAGTGCTTAAGGTGACCGACACACAGATTATATATGGAAGTTCTACAAACGCCATAGGGTCTAAGAGTTGTTTTTTGATAGAAGGAAGAAATATCATTCCGAATAGATTTGTTCCGAACTTTTAGAATGGAGCAAGATAATGGAGAAAGATTTTATGAAATCAACTACACAGCAAAAACAATCAGCTCGCAAATTCGTTGAATATTGGACATTTCAACGCGGCAGCGAGAAAGGTGAAGATCAGCAGTTTTGGAATTCACTTTTGGGCGAAGTGCTAGGACTGGAGGATGTAAAATCCCATGTTCAATACCAAGTGCCCGTCCCGATGAAGGGAACGACCAAGTTTCTCGATGCATTGATTCCTGAAACGCGTGTACTCATCGAACATAAATCTCGCGGCGTGAATCTTGATGCGCCGCAAGCGGGGCACAATGGTCTTACACCATACGAGCAGGCCGCCGAATACGATGCCGCCCGAGGCTACGAAGATAAAGCGCGTTGGATTGTCACGTGTAATTTTGACGCGATATGGATTTATGACCGCTCCCGTCCGCTTGATGAACCTCAAAAGATCACGTTGAGCGAACTCCCCAAAGAAGTGCATCGCCTCGCGTTCCTCGTTAAGAGCGATGTGCAGAAAGTCGATTCCAAGGAGTTGGAGATTTCCGTTCAGGCCGGGCGCATTGTCGGCAAACTCTACGATGCGCTCTTGAAGCAGTACGGCTCTCAAACGCCTGATACCCTTGCCGCGCTGAACCGGCTTTGCGTTCGGCTTGTTTTCTGCCTTTACGCCGAAGACGCCGACATTTTCCCGAAGAACGCCTTCCGCAATCTCGTCAAAGCGACACCGGTTGAATTTTTGCGCCGTCAGCTTCTGCGGCTTTTTCAGACTCTTGATACGCCCGATGAAAAGCGCGACCGCTTTTTGGAGGCGGAGCTTGCCGTCTTCCCCTACACGAACGGCGGGCTATTTAGGGGCGCAAGCGAATCGGAAATTCCGCCGCTTACCGAGGAAATCGTAAAGCTTCTCGACGGTTCGTCCGGTTTTGATTGGAGCGGGATAAGCCCCACGATTTTCGGGGCGCTTTTTGAGTCGACTTTGAATCCGGCAACACGCCGCGCGGGCGGCATGGTGTATACGAGCATCGAGAATATCCACAAGGTAATCAATCCGCTGTTCCTGGAGGGGTTGAAGAGTCGTGCAGATGAACTTTTAGGAACCACGTAATACACTGAAAACACGGAAAAGAAATCTTCTGTGTATTCCGTGTCTTCCGTGGTTAAAAAGAAACTCCTCTCACTCCAAGACGAAATAGCGGGATTGACATTCCTTGATCCTGCCTGCGGCAGCGGCAACTTTCTGACGGAAACATACCTTTCTCTTCGTCGCCTTGAAAACCGCATTATTGCCGCCCTTCAAGCAGGTCAAAGCGAGCTTGATTTCGGCGCGTCCGTGAAGGTTTCCATCTCGCAGTTCCATGGAATTGAGATAAACGACTTTGCCGTTACCGTCGCAAAAACCGCGCTTTGGATCGCAGAAGCGCAAATGCTCAAAGAGACGGCGGAGATACTGCACCGCGAACCGGATTATCTGCCGCTCAAAGATTATGACGGAATCATCGAGGGCAATGCGCTCAGGATGGAGTGGCCACGAACTAACTATATCATGGGCAATCCACCCTTTGTCGGGGCGAGGATGATGTCACAAGGTTCTGAACAGAAGAAAGATATTGAAGATCTTTTCGGCAACATTAAGGATGTGCAAGATCTCGACTATGTGTGCGGATGGTACAAGAAGGCTGTGATGATGGGCGCAAGGTGCGCATTCGTTTCAACCAACTCTATCTGCCAGGGGGCACAAGTGCCGATTCTTTGGGGAGAACTCATAGGGAAGCATGGCGTGACAATAGACTTTGCCCACCAGACTTTCCGCTGGGATAACGAATCGACGGAAAAGGCCGCCGTACATTGCGTCATCGTCGGGTTTCATGCTCAAGGAATTGCTGGCGAAGGCAATAAAATCCTATTTTCACCATCGCCAACCATCGTCGATAACATATCCCCATACCTCACGCCAGGTCAAAG
>JAZOTG010000246.1:0-2413 GCA_045657505.1 Kiritimatiellia bacterium
CGAGCGACGCAGTCCACCTGTACTTGAACGGCTTTTGCGTATTGGCAAGGTCGTACTCGCCCGGATCGTCGACGACAACCTTGAAGGTCTGCTCCATGTTCTTGGGAACTTTGTTGGAGAAGACAAAGCCGTCATTCTTCGACTTGAAGCCGTTCATCAAGATATGCTTGATTACAGGCTCGACGTTGTGCACCTTGACGCTGAGATAGTTGGAATCGTAACCGGGAATCAGATCGCTCGGATCGTTCTGGCTGTACGAGAGCACAACCTCGAAAACCATATCAAGGCCGCTTGGCTTCTTCATGCCTTCGATAAGCGTAAGACCGCCAAGAGCCGACTCGGCCTGGTTCTTGTTGATCGGCAAACCGATCGGATTGGCCATACCGATGATGAAGGCATATGAGCCAGATGAGGCGAACATATCGGCGGTAACATTGCCGCTCGGCTTCAAGAAGGCGTAGATTGTATCGCCGGTGTCGTTCTTTTCGCTGAGGGTTACCTTGAAGTTGGCCTCGTCACCTTCATTGAACACTGTGCGGGGCTCGCCAGTCAACGCATCAAACACTTCCACCTTCGACGTGCGCGCTTCCTTAATGTCGGCAGTAAACGAGCGCACTTCACTCTTCTTGCCGCTTATCGGCGAGACGATGTAGATTTCGCTCTTAATGTCGTCGCCCGAGGCGGGATAATTGAGAGTAGGCAGGTTTGTCGTCTTGTTAAAGCCGCCGGCGCCGTCGTCCTGAAGAGCATAAAGCACATTGCCCTCGCCGACATAGTACGTGCCGCTTAAAGGCGCAAAGGTATCTGTTGCGCGGTAGCGGACAAAAACGGTGTAGCCCTTTGACACATCGGAGGAATCGGCATACGTGTCGCTTACTTCGATTGTGAAGGGGATTTCGTCGCCGCAAACGCCAGCAATCTCTTCGCCGTCAGAAGGCCTTACAATAACGGGAGCGTCTGCGCGCACCTCCATGCCGGCCGATGTGGCATTCTTGATGGTGGACTGTGCGGACGCGGGAATGACCGGTTCAAAAACAAGACGCGACGTGCCGCTTGTATTGACGTCACCCTTAAGGCAGAATACGTAAATCTGCTTCTTTGCCGTTGAACCTTTAGGAATAACGACCTTCGGTTCGGCATAGTCGGGAAGTGCCGTCACTTCTGTGCGGTCTTCGGCAAAACGGATGTACTCGCCCATGCCCGTTGCAGGAACGACACCATTAGAGAGAGAGGTTTTAATGGTGACTTCGAGATCGGTGTCGAGGGCCTGTGTAAGATAAACATTGAGTACGGCAGCATACGTCATGTAGTTGCCGTTTGCATTTGCAATAGTTCTATCGGTTTCCACCACAACTGTCGGCGGCAGCTCTGCGAGGCACTTGACCGGAACTGTCATGAAGTCAATAATGCGTGCGCCGGTATTGATAGAATAATTGTAACCCTTCCACGGGCTCAAAACGAGAAACGTCTCCTTGCCCTCGTCGCCTTTACCTTCAATCTGAAAATCTGCCGACATCTGGCCACCCGCAAGAGTGACTGTGCCGATAAACGTTTTCTGGGTTGTACCGGCAGCATCCAATTTAAGATCGATCTGCTCGGTGGACTTAACCTGTACGATGCTGTCGTCAGCAGACCAGACATAGAGCGTAACCTTGTCTTCAGGCGCGGCAAGAGCCTCAATACGCGGAACAAGACCGCCGGCCGTCACCGATGAATTCTTGTGGACAGAACGCCAAACCTTGCCTTCACTCTCCCATGTGCCGTCAAAATCAACCGTCTGCACATAGAAGTTGCATTTTGCAAGCGAATAATCCTGTATCGGATCGCCACCGTCAGGAGACGAAACGGCGCCGGTCCATGCACTGCTCGGATCGGCGGCCGAATATGACCAGAACCAGAAATTACACTCGTTGCCCCTGTCGTTTACAATCTGCCACTTGTCGTTATTATATAAGAGGTAGGAAACATTCTCTTGCGAGCTGTCCGACGCCGGCCCGTCTTCCGTTGCAAGAACGATTGGCAATGCGATATCGCCGGCGCGCGTCTTGTACTTGAAGATGAGGTCGGTAAACCTGCCGTCATCGCTTGTTGTATAATTTACAAGGTCGGCAAAACGCCTCTCGCCAGAAACATAAATGCCAATCTGAAGCGGAGCGAATGTACCGTCAATCTCTTCCGAAATTGAGCCCGTGTACTTCAGCTTCCATGTCGAGGCAGTATCTTTATTGACGCGTTGTATCAAACGAACCTTGAAATACAACGACTCGCCCGACACCAGCGGGTCGGCGATGCTTGCGTTGTATGTTACATCTGCACCCGTATCGTCGCATGGGCGAATTTCGAAAATATCGCCGTTTGCGCCAAATGAGGCGTGCGCAGTAGCAAGGCCTGTTGCCAAAGCTATCAACTTAAT
>JAZOTG010000247.1:0-1924 GCA_045657505.1 Kiritimatiellia bacterium
TCTGGCTGGCAGGCCGGGCGGAGCCGGCGGTGAATTTTTGTTTAGAGGGCGGGGCGGCGCTCTGCACGATGTCGTTAAAACCCGCGCATATGTCAATCTCTGTAATGATGTGGCAGGGGTGTCGACTGACATCCAAGACGGTGTAAATCTGGTGTTTAAGAACAACACGCGTTCGTCGCTCAACCTGCAGCCGCGCCGCGATTTGCATATTCTTGTCAGCGCCGACGGTTTCGGGTGGAATCTTTTCAGAGCATGGTTCCTTCTGGTGTCGTCAATTGTAATTGTAGTTTCGCTTGGCGTTTTTCTTGGTACATGTCTCGGGCGCGGTGTGGCGATTTTTTCGCTTCTCTCGCTTTTGGCGGCTATGGTCGCTGCTCCCGTCGCATTGGAGGAATATCCCGATCCCCTCGAATCCGATTCTGTTTCGCTTATGTCATTGCGCCTGACGGAATGCACATCGCGCCTTACTTCTTCATTGAACCGTTACAGCCCGGTCGCCTCTCTTGAAGACGAGGAATATATTCACTGGAGCGATGTTGCGCAAAGTGCCGCAGCAGCAGCCGTGTATGCACTTGTGTTTTCGCTTCTGGCCGGGTGCGTAATGTCGAAAAAGCAGGATTGAATATCTTCCCATGCAAAGCCTGTTTACAGATGCCGGAACATTCAGAGATGAATTTCTGTCCCGTTCGAAAATGTTTTTCGGCGATGATGGTTTTGAGGCCGTTTCATCGGCCAGAATTGCGGTTTTCGGCGTCGGTGGCGTCGGTGGGTGGTGTGTCGAAAGCCTTGTGCGCACCGGTGTTGGCCACATACTTATAGTCGACCCCGATACGGTCGCACCCTCAAACGCCAACCGGCAGATAATGGCCGATGTTCAATCCGTAGGCGAACTCAAAGTAGAGGTTTTGAAAAAACGTCTGCTTGCCGTAAATCCGTTTTTGGATATAGAGGCATGTCCGCGCCGGTATAGCGCCGATAACGCCGATTCGTTTGAACTCGGAAGATTCGACTGCGTGATTGATGCGATTGATTCGCTTAACGACAAGATGGATCTTATACTTAGAACGACCGCCGAAGCTCGTCCCGCGCTTTTTTCTTCGATGGGGGCGGCGTTTCGTACGGATGCGTTAGCAGTGCGTAAGTCAGAGTTCTGGAAGGTCGAAGCGGATGCGCTTGCAAGGGCGCTGCGCTCGAGATTCCGAAAAGAAGGCCGCTTCCCGGGCAAGAAATTTCAATGTGTCTACTCAAAGGAGCCTGCGCGCAGGAACAATGCTGCTGCCGGCGCGGCACAGACGCGCGCATACGCGAGCTTGTGTCATGTGACGGCTGTTTTCGGCTTTGCGCTTGCCTCGCTTGCAATTGATGAAATCGTCCGCCGGAGCGCGGGCAGGTCAAAGGGGTGAATTAATGCCAGCAATTTCAAGGTCAATACTCGAGTGCATAGGGGCTACGCCCTTGGTTGAGATATCGCCGCGCATGAACAGGGGCGCAGCACGGGTGCTTGCAAAGGTTGAATTTTTCAATCCGGCGGGAAGTGTCAAGGACAGGGCCGCTCTTTCAATGGTGACGGCGGCCGAAAGGGACGGAAGACTTAAACCGGGCGACACGATTGTGGACCCGACGTCGGGTAATACAGGCGTGGCGCTTTCACTTGTTGCGGCAATAAGAGGCTACAAGGTAGTTCTTGTCATGCCCGAAACAATGAGTATCGAGCGCAGGCGTTTGGCGGCGGCATACGGTGCGCGCATTGTTCTTACTCCCGGCGCTTTAGGCATGAAGGGTTCCATAGACGAGGCGCATAAAATCGCCGGCTCGTGCAATGGAGTCATGCTGCAGCAGTTTGAAAACCCCGCCAATCCGCAGGCGCATTATGATTCAACGGGTCCAAGTCGGAGGCCAAGCGGTCTTAGGAAGACAATACTCA
>JAZOTG010000248.1:0-2096 GCA_045657505.1 Kiritimatiellia bacterium
CTTACAGTTATTGATGCCGCCACCGATTTCGGTTGAAGCATTGTTGGCGACAACGCAGTTATTAAGGAGCATAAGTCCCTGGTTTTCTGCGGCGCCTCCGCCGTGAGCCGGACCGAGTGATTCATTCTCGGTTAAAGAACAGCCTTCCATAATCAGCGTTCCGCCGTTAATATAATTATCGGTATCGCCGACACGCTCACTAAAGTTGAGAATGCCGCCGCCATACCAGTTGGCATTGCGGACGATATTGCACTTCTCTAAAAGCGCACGGGCGTTAGGACGATTCAAGAGA
This sequence comes from Kiritimatiellia bacterium, assembly GCA_045657505.1. GTDB lineage: Bacteria > Verrucomicrobiota > Kiritimatiellia > RFP12 > UBA1067 > UBA1067. Next base: position 293 of record JAZOTG010000248.1, read on the forward strand.
GCGGTTCCCGTTCTAAGCATATCAACGCCTATCATTTCCAGGTAACCGTAGTTATCAATACCGCCGACAGAAGGATCATCGCCGACCGTGCGTTTCCCCGTAAAACCACCCATTAACGTAACGTGTTTAATGGTAACTTTAGAACCCTCCTCAATTTTAAACAGATTATATGTGCTGTATCCTTCCGCCGGCTCAATGATTTGTGTAGTTTTCCCATCCGCCGCTAAACCGATGCGCACACGTCCGTCTTCAGGCAAAAACGGCACTTCCACTTGAATTGTCTTGTTTTTTGTACCTGTAGTTTGACCGTCTAATGTAGTACCATCCGTCAGCGTGATGCATTTCTTCACGATGATTGTCTCTATCGCAGGATCTTGCAACGCCGTCTTAAGATCCTCAAGCGTCTCTACCCTTACGGTTGTTGCGTTAACAGTCTCAATGGCCGCCGAAGCCGTCACCGTAATCGCCATGCACAGTACAGACAACGCTACTTTTTTGAAAAGGTTTGCAAAACCTCTGCGCATTTGCGCTTCAGCATTAAAACAAGATTTTCCCATGACCGTACCCTCACTTACCGTTACGAATCACCTTAAAGAAGCCAGATGAACCATTTGGCTTTCTAGTGACCAGTGTCACTTCGCCGCTCTCTCCTGAAGTTTCAACGGCGGCGGTCGCGGCGTCCGAAGCGGATACATCGCTTCCGGAACTCACGCGCATGAACCCTTTAAGGTTCTCGACTGTAATAAATACGTTATCGCCTTCTATGCGCATGCTCTTTATGCGCGGCTGGGCACAGTCCGCAGGAACGGCGGCAAGAACGGATGCAATCTGACCTTCAGCCTTATCTTCTACGATCTCTTCTGCTTTTTTTGAATTTAACGCCCCGACCGCAAGATTCGCGCTTGTCGCCCCGTATCCATTCATCAGCGCAAGCTTGCCGTTTACGGTTCCGCACGGACGCACCGTTTCACCGGATGCAATGCGGGTATCCAAAAGATACACGGAATACTCTCCACCTGCCAACTCTTCAGCCTCAACCTCGGGAATCTGGAACAGTACTGGCGGACAGCGTCCATCCTTTGCTATCGGTGCAATAAGAACAATCCGATCCTCGGAATCAATGCATTCTCCATTCGCCGAAAAACCGTCGAAATTCCCGTCCTGCGACCATACAAGTGCATAGGCCTCCCCATCCATCACAACAGATCCGTCGGCATAGCGATCTGGACCCTTTGTGGAAAACGAAAGCCGGGCATCGCCAAGGCTGTTTGCGAACGTAACAGCTGTGATGCCTAAAGACAACAACAATGCTATCGATTTCTTCTTCATGACAAGCGTGAAATTATACCACATCATGCAACCCAATAAAACCCAAATTATTATCGTTTTTTTTTATCCAATCTCCGCATTTTTTTAACAATAAAGGCACTTGCAAAACCTTCTGTTAAATTGGTAGAGCGTGATGACCCTATCGCGCCCCAATCCACACCTTACGGCAACTCTACCTCTACCATAAAGAACCGAAATGCCGAATTGCCGCCTTCGGGAATATCACTCCATCCATCTGACAACTCCGCCTTCCCCTTCACCTTCAACCTCGGCACAAACGAATTGCCCGCACCATCAGCCGAATGGCTGAACTCAAACATCGGCTTGCCGCCCTCCATCCAAAAGCGCGTAATCTTGAAATCGTCAAAAACCACTTCACATGCGTATTACCCTTTATTTATGAGGCGAAATGCATTTCCCTACTCAAAAAATGAGTAAACTCCAGATATGCCGCATCTAATCAAAGATATTCTTC
>JAZOTG010000249.1:0-7463 GCA_045657505.1 Kiritimatiellia bacterium
CATTCCTCCGTCCGATGTTTTCCGCATGGAAGGAGAAAACATATACAGCTCATCCTTTGCGCGCGTCACAACCACATAAAAAAGCCTGCGCTCCTCGTCAAGACGGCCTTCTTCTGTCGCCTTGGCAGACGGGAAGAGCCCGTCCGAACACCACGGAACAATAACGACAGGCCACTCCATGCCTTTAGCCTGATGGATTGTTGAAAGCGTCACCTTGTCGGCATTAAGATTATTCTTGCGGGCATCTAAATTCGTCATTAACGCCACGTCTGACAAAAAGCCTTCCAGCCCGCCGTCTGAATCGGCTATTTGAACAGCAAGTTCCTGCACATCCTGCACGCGTTCCTCCGCCTCGACACTTTCCCACTCGTCGTTAAGATAATCGTCATAAAAAAGGTCGAGAAAATCATCCACCACTGCGCCAATCTCATCCTTCGCCAAATGATCGACAGCTTTTTCCATTGCCTTTGAAAGCGCCGGCCATACTCCACGGGCTTTCACGCCGAGCATTCCGCCGAGAGCAAGGCGGTCTTCACTTCGTTTCGGATCAAACTGCTGCGCAAGCTTTTCCCAGTATTTCCGGGCCGTTGTCTCGCCGACTCCCGGGAGAAGCGACATAAACCGCATAAACGAAAGCTCGTCTAATGGATTTACAAGCAAGCGAAGATAGGAGAGCGTGTCTTTAATATGGATTTGCTCAAAGACTCCGACTCCCGAAGTTATGCGGTGCGGCACTTTGGCGCGCGCAAGAGACATTTGAATATCGATCGACTGGAAATGACTGCGGTACAGCACCGCAATATCGCTGTATGCATAGCCCGACTCGCGTGCCATCTGTATAAGCCTTAATATTTCGTGGGCCTGTGACTTGCCGTCACCGCCCTTGTAAAGGCAAGGCTTTGCATACGATGCCGAACGCACGGGCCGAAGCACCTTCTGAAACTGCTGCGGCACATCCTTCATGACAGAATTCGCGACTTCAAGAACGCCCGCCTGCGAACGATAATTGCGCTCAAGTTTTACTATGCTACAGCCTTCCCAGCGCTTTGGAAACTGCATGATATTTTCAATCTGTGCTCCGCGCCACGTGTAAATGCACTGAAAATCATCGCCTACCGCCATTATATTCCGGTGCTTTGATGCGAGTATATCGGTAAATTCCGCTTGAATGCCGTTTGTGTCCTGATACTCATCGACAAGAACATAAAGGAAGCGTTCCTGCAAAAACTCCCGCACAGTATCCTTCTCCTTGAGAAGACGCAATCCATTTACCAAAAGATCGTCAAAATCCATTGCGCCAAGTTCAAGTTTGCGCTCGGCATATTTGCGCGCCACAATCTCGATCTCTTCGGGTACGACGCCGGCAATCTTTGTCAGATAGCGCGACGCCACGTACTGAATTGGTTTTTGCTCGTTGGCTGCCTCGGAAATCATCTTGAGGACAATCTCCTTTTTGACAAAATCTTTTGGATCCTTTACGTTCTTTTTGATAATGTCGCCAATCAGTTTTTTCTGATCATCCTCATCAAGAATCTGAAATCCCGGCTGAAACCCGAGCATTGGCGCATAAGACCTCAGCAGCCTCGCGCAAATCGAATGGAACGTGCCGCTCCATATCGTGGAAACGGCCGGACCAACCACGCTTTGCGCGCGTTCGAGCATTTCTCTGGCGGCGCGATTGGTGAATGTGAGAAGCAATATCCTGTCGGCCGGCACGCCCTGCTCAATTAAATACGCGACACGGTGCACAAGAGTGCGCGTCTTACCCGTGCCCGCCGCCGCAAGAACAAGAAGCGGACCATCGCCCGCTGTGGCGGCTGCACATTGTTCGGGATTTAATAAAGCTGAAAAATCTGTCATCTGGCAATTCCTTAAAAATTGAATTTCACTTTGCTGAATTTTGTATAGCTTTTATCTTGTCGCGCAAATATGCGGCGCGCTCGAATTCGAGATTGTCGGCAGCCTCGAGCATTTGACGAGTAAGCTCGGCGACAATCTCGACTTGCGCCGGCGCGCCGCCTACAGAAGGAAGCGGCTCATGACTGTTTTTAGCGGACGCGCGAAACAGATACGACGACTCGTTGATGGCGCGCTTGACGCTCCTGGGAGTTATTCCATGCTCCTTATTGTATGCCATCTGCCGCTCGCGGTTCGACTGTGTTATCGCCAAAAGCTCGTTGATTGCGTCTGTCTTATGATCGGCATAAAGAATCACACGCCCGTTGACATGGCGCGCAGTGCGCCCTGCCGTTTGCACCAGCGATGTGGTTGAACGGAGAAACCCCTCTTTGTCGGCATCGAGAATCGCCACAAGCGCCACCTCCGGCAAATCAAGCCCTTCTCGAAGAAGATTTATTCCAATCAAGACATCAAACGCGCCGCTGCGGAGCCGCTGCAAAATCTCGACGCGTTCAATAGCATCTATATCACTGTGAAGATACTCCACGCGTATTCCCGCCTGATGCAAATAGTCGGTCAAATCCTCCGACGAACGCTTGGTGAGCGTAGTAACGAACACACGGTCGCCCTGCGCCGTCACATCCCTTATCTCCGCAATAAGATCGTCTATCTGGTTCTTCAACGGGCGGATCTCGATAAGAGGGTCAAGAAGTCCCGTAGGACGTATTACCTGCCGTGCAAGCGTGGTGGACACTTCGCGCTCGTAACCGCCGGGCGTGGCGGAACAAAACACCATCTGCGGAACTTTTGCGTTAAACTCGTCAAATGTAAGCGGACGGTTGTCCTTGGCGCTCGGCAACCGGAAACCATACTCAACAAGCCTTTCCTTGCGGGCCTGATCACCATTGTACATAGCCCTTACCTGTGGAATTGTGACATGGCTCTCATCGACTATAACAAGAAAATCGTCCGGAAAATAATCGATCAGGCATTCGCCCGCCGACCCTGCAGGCCTGCCCGTGAGCGGACGAGAATAATTTTCAATTCCGTTGCAATACCCAAGCTCGCGCATCATTTCAACATCGTACTCGGTGCGCTCCTTGATGCGCTGTGCTTCAAGAAATTTGTTGTTCGATGCGAAAAAAGCGAGCCGCTCTTTAAGTTCACTTTCAATCCGCACAAAAGCCGCTTCAAACTTTTCCCTCGACATCACGAACTGCTTTGCGGGCGTTACGACTGCAGCCGGCATTGTGACACCGCATCTGCCCGTCAAAGGATCAAGCTCACAAATCGAATCAAGTTCCTCGCCGAAAAACTCGACCCTGATGGCTTTTGTTTCATACGCCGGAAAGATATCGACGATATCGCCTCTGACACGAAACACGCCTGGCTCAAAGGCCATATCATTGCGAACGTACTGAGCCTCGACAAGATCGGCGATCAATTGCGTCCTTGTAGTGTCTCTTGCGCCCGCTCCGCCAATTTTAACCGCCAAATCGCGGTACTCGTCGGATTCTCCAAGCCCGTAGATGCAACTGACAGACGAAACGACTATTACATCTTTGCGGGCTATCAGAGCGTTTGTCGCCGCAAGACGGTAGCGTTCTATTTCCTCGTTTATTGAGGCGTCCTTTTCGATATATGTATCAGTCTGGGGAATATACGCCTCAGGCTGATAATAATCGTAATATGAGATAAAATATTCTACAGCATTCTCGGGGAAAAACCCCTTCAATTCGGAGAACAACTGCGCCGCCAGAGTTTTATTGTGACAAAGGATTAATGTGGGGCGGTTCCATCCGGCGATCAAGTTAGCCATCGTAAACGTCTTGCCGGAGCCAGTCACGCCCTGGAGTGTCATACGGCCTTGACCGCGCTGAAGAGCATCAAGCAGTTTACTGATTGCTTCAGGCTGATCGCCGGTTGGAGCAAATGATGATTTTAACCTAAATAAGCGTTCCGCCACAAATCAACGGTTCACAAGTTTTTCGAGATCTCTGCGGCAGCGGTTGTAATCCACCTTGCCGTCCTTTGCCTTATTAAAATGATACCTCTCGGCAAGCTCCGCTGTTTCCTTCTCATATTTACCCTGCTCCCTCAGGATGCGAAGCTTCTCGGCAACGACAATTCCGGAACGGAGATTGAGAAGACGCAGAGAATACTCGCCTTCGGGATATACAAGAAACGAATCGCCGGCTTTCCACCAGCCAAACGCGGCATTGGCATACGGGTTGAAAGGCCAAGAATTCGCCGCCCACCTCAAGAAGCCGTCCATGCCGCAAAGAGCCGGATACATTCCAATCCAAAACGCTTCGCCCTCCGAACTTGACATAAACGTGTTGGGCCTGGCCGGACTGCAGCACACATAAAAAGATGTCTTAAGACCTTGCTTGCGACGAGACGCTACTTCTTCTAAAAACTCCGATGTGATATGATGAAGCCCCTGTGAATAATTATCTATGACAATTCCCTTAAAGTCGGCCGGATTGCGGTTGCCGGCCATGGCGATTTTCAGCCCGGGCGCTTTAGAGCGTACAAATTTGGCTATCAGATCGATATCCCTGGGAGAACGTTCATCCATAGCAATATATACATCGTCAAACCATCCCTTTTCCTTGAGGTGCTTGGCAAAATCAACAAGGAAATCACCCCAATAATCTTCGAATTCCTTTGTGCCGGGATAAGCCTTCATGCTCTTATTCTGCCCCTTGGAATCCTTCCACCTGACAACATAACCCCATGGACACATTGTATAGCATGCGATATCGGGCCCAATTCCGCACTTGCGGCCAAACTCGACATACTTGTCAAAGAGAGAATAATCAAACGACCATGAACCGTCATCGTTTTTGACGCGACCGATCATCGTAAGATACGGATCGTAGCATTGATGATTCCAGGGATAATCAAGAAGAGTTACCGTAAGGGATTTTACACCGCATTCAGCAAATGTTTTATAGACTTTGTCCATGCGGGCGAAATGCTCGTCAGAAAACGGCTTTACGCCGAAATAACGCGCTACCGCCCATGGATGCTGCCAAATATCGAGAAAATACTTCCATTCGGCCGGTGGAGGAAGCACCCGGTCAAGAATATTTACTTTAAGCGGACCGAAATCAACTGTTCCAGGCTTTGCATCCTTGTCGACGGTAATTTTGCAGATAGACCATGGCGCAAAGTTGCAATCTTCGCCTTTGACAAGATCTAACGACAAGGAAAGCTGGTTGCCGGCGATTGTACTGGTATATGGCACTGCTCCGACAGTTCTGAACTCGACCGAAACGCCATTTTTACTACGCGGAGAATCGGCGAAATAGCTCTTCATTGCATAGGAACTGTTGTCGGGAAGTTTGAAATAAGATGTTTCGCCTCTCCATAACGTGTATTGACAGCTAACACCGTAATCAGCAAACAAGGCAATGCTAAATGCAGCAAAAACCAATGAAATGAAACACTTAACCATACCACTACCCTTTCTTAATTTAATGGCGGTCCTGGCGGGGCTCGAACCCACTACCCTCGGCTTAGAAGGCCGATGCTCTGTCCAAATGAGCTACAGGACCCAGATAAAAAAACTGCCAAACACAATAGTTTTAATATTTTATCAAATGCCCAATGCATCTTCAATATGAACTTTACCGTTACGCGACGTTAAATGTTTTTCCGCAGTCGAAAGCTTTTGCCACCTGCTCGCCCATAATACGATAAACATGTTCACACGGATCGTAGCAGATAGGCTTCATTTTTGCCGCATCAGGCTTGCCACCGGTAAGAGCGTCCTCTTCAACGGCGCAATTTACTATACGGCCTACGACATTGCAGTTTTCCTCATTCATTGAAACCAATTCACATTCAAGGACAAGCGGCAATTCATCCACAACAGGAGCGTCTATAAACTCGCTTTTAACTGCCGTCAGCCCGCTCTTTTCCACTTTATCGGCTATGTCATTACCGCTGTGAAGCCCAAGATAATCACAAGCGCAAACGGTGGCGGCCGTCCCGAATGCGACACTAAAGGCCTTGCGCGCTGCAATATTTCGCCACGTCTTGTGGGCTGTATCGATGCAAATCGTTATCTCGTCCTCAAGTGTAACGCCGCCCCACGCCGCATTCATCATATTTGCCGTTCCATCCTCATTATACGTGCCAATCATTAAAACTGGCATTGGGAACATCCAATTCTTTTTACCGAAATTTTTCTTCATGACAACCTTTACTCCTGTATCCGCCGGCTTTAGTCAACAGCGGACTCCACGGCTGAAACACTTGTTAAACGCATCGTATGAAAGTGTCATTTAACGAGTTTTGGAATGTGCGGTATTATTTTCTTGAACCTTTAAGCGACTCCCGCACAGCCGTTCCAAAGGCCTCAGCCAAATCAAGCATTCCACGATCGTTGGCATGCACGCCGTCCACGGTACCCTCTGTATCGGGCCTGTACATCTTATCTTTCTTTAAATAAACGAGATTTTTCCAACCCTCAGCCTTTAAACGTTTATAAAGCGCGAATATAATCGGAGCGCGAATCTTTTTTGCCGGCAAAAACATCACACGCCTCAGCCATGACAATAGGCGTTAAAGGTTTCAATTCCCTCAAACGCCTTATAAAGGGCTCGTAGTTTTCATCAACATTCCGCCCGCGTCGCGGCTTGTCTTTTGACATGCCCATATTCCACAGGCAGTCAAGCACATAACATGACGCGTCAATCCTTGCAAGATGTTCCGCCATTTCAAGCTCCATTACGCCAGACCCCGAAAATCCAAGATTTACTACCGGCACATCCAAATCTCTGCCGACGATATTGACAAACGAAAGCCCCGGCCGGGAAGCACACCCACCCTGCGTAATTGATGTGCCATAAAAAACAACTGGCTTGTCAATACCGCTTTTACGCGGCGGCAAGGCCGAAACCGTTGCGCCCTTTTCAATGCCAAGAGCAAATGACTTTATACCGTTATACAATGGAAGGTTGACAAGACACGGGGTTTTAGGAGTCCAATCAAGCGACAGGCTCGCTCCTTTCCCGCTATGTATACGGCCGGTTTTTACGTACATCCAGCGATTAGCTGCCACGTCAAACCTGTAGACATCGATTCCGCTTACGCCCGTGGACGGCATATGATCCATGCTCAAGCCGGAATTAAGAGGCACCCATTTAAACACAAGTTTTCGGGAATCGGTCGAAAACCGGAACTGCATACCGGCCGTATGCCGCTTCAATGACCTGACGCCGCCATTCACCCTCGTCGTTACATTTGAAGGCAACCTGTCGTAATAATGCTCGACATCATTAAACGCACGACCCTCTATTGGCAATGTGCGCCCGTCAATCCAGTGCATTGAATCCTTCACATCCGCCTTGGGCACAACCATGTTCTTGTCAAATTTGGCAACACTCGAAGCGAATACTTCTCCAATGACAATAAGCGATGCAAGCACACCGGCGGAAACGGCAAGTTTTCTCATTTTAATATCTCCTGAAAATTACAACCTCAAAATTTTACGCCCTTACGGCGACTACCATTTTACCAATAATTTCATCTTCTCCAACGCGCAAAAGCGG
>JAZOTG010000250.1:0-1628 GCA_045657505.1 Kiritimatiellia bacterium
ACCTTAAAAATAGTTTGGCATCATCGACCGGGCGATAAGCAACAGCCGTTTCAAAAGCGGTGAAATTATCATTGCGTCCGCCGTCAACGGAAATGTTATTTTCATTCCATGCCCGTTCAAGCCGCGAGCCGAGGATGAGGGACAATTTCTCCGTCAGCATAAATTCGTCATGCGCAAAAGCTCCAGCCGTTAAGCGGTCGATATCATACGTTTCACGCGACGTAAAATCAAAAGCGGGATAACATTCGATGGCTTTGCCGTCAAGACGGTCATATTTTATTTCTGTTCCAAAAATAAATTCATTTTCAAAGTTGCCGATATTCTCTTGGCATGTATACTGCGGCGTGAAGCGTAAACTGTAAATGTCTGAACGGTAATTGCGCGAGAACAAATATTTTGTACCGTAAATATCTGTATAATTACCGTTAGTGAAATGCGAATTGCGTTGCGAAAAAGTAAGCGTAAAATCGAATTCGTGATTATCGGCGATTATGCCCTTGCCGGAGAAATTAATGCCGTGTGCGGTAAGTCGTCCCCAATCGTCGTAGGTTGAATGCTTAGGACGATGCCGGTAATCGTATTGCGAGAGCGGCCCTGGCAATTCGTATTCAGCATCGCTGAAGAATGTCGAGAATCGAAGGAACGCATCGTTTTCAAAGCTTTTGCGTATGCCGCCTTGAATGTTGTAAATATCAAATCCAGAATTCTCCCGATAACCGTCAGAGTGATCATAACCGAAATCGGTAAAATAACTTATCATCTCCTGCTCAAGGCCTCCGCTGATACCGCAAGATACCCCGATACTGTTCCAGCTGCCGCCGTGGACTTCCGCGTAGCTTTTGTTTTCATAGTCGCGCCCGGAGGTAACAATGTTTATCATTCCTGCGCTGGCACCGTCGCCGTGGAGAACCGTTTGCGGCCCATATAGAATTTCAATTTTTTCGATTCCGCTTATCGGAATGCGCGCAAGATTGGGCGCGGACATATCAGGATTGTTGATTTTTTCGTCGTCAACGACAATCGCAACGCGTCCAAATCCATTCTCGCCGTATCCTCGCATTGTCACTTCTGCAAGTGCTGGATTGTTGCCGCCTTTGTGTGTGGTGAATATTCCTGGAAACTGTTGAATAAGTTCCGGCACATTTTTGGCGTTTGAGGCAGCGATGCTTCGGGAATCTATAACGTCAACGTGCGAGGCTATTTCTATCGGATTTTTTTCAAGACGCGACGCTTCCACTGTGATAGGTGGCAGGTTGGTGGCGAGCGCGAAGGAGCTCGCAATTAGTAGCGTTGTCATTTTTTTCTTTCCCCCTCATGCGAGAGTACTTGATTTTAAGTTCTGACGGTCCGCATTCCGACTTTCACGGTTGCGCGACAGCGCCTGAATTCCACAGGACTTTCCGGTAGCCGTCAGTTCGATTAAATTATTTTTTGTGTAGCACAGTCTCGATCCGGCCGACAGTGTCTGGCGACCAATGGAAGAGCACAAAGCCGCCGGGCATGTAAACGCGCGACAGATTAATCTGATTGGCGACTTGACGCGCCTTGTTATTGCCGCCGCTCCATTCTACTGCAAGACCGGGATAGATTTTCGTCTTCTTTGCAAAGTCGGAGGCCAAGCGGTCTTA
>JAZOTG010000251.1:0-3156 GCA_045657505.1 Kiritimatiellia bacterium
CGCTGCCGACAAGGACATCGCCGCCAGTATGGAAGTCAGACTGAAGATGTTTTTTGCTCTCATTTTTTCATTCTTTCTTTTTACTTGTGCTTATTTGAAAACGTCGTCGTCACGCGCCTCGGTCTGTTTTCCGTCGGCTCCCTTCCTGCGCGGCGGAACACGCCGCATCGCAAGCCGGTCGAAAAACAGCCCCTTATTCGGATCGTCGCTCATGACCGACCCGTCAAAACGGCACGAAACCCAGAATTCATACCAGTTGGGATCTACATCCATCCCGTCGCATTCGATGTAAAGATGCGGCATCCGAAACGACAGCGAATTGTCGAAGGGAAAGCCAATCCACGAATTGCGGTGGATTCGTCCGACGCCGATACGAATCCAATGGTAGCGGCCGTCTGCAACCGGGGTGAAATCCCAACTTACACAGGTGCGAAGCTCCTCGTCAATGAGTCGTGCGGTGTAAGGCGGCTTACGGTCGGCCGCCGGGCAAAAGCGGATCGTCTTCGCGCAACTGCTCACACCGTCGGCGATTTTCTTCGCCTTTAAGCGCGATGCACGGGCGCGGCGATAATCGAGACAGAACACCTGGTCTTTGGGAACGCCTTTGAAAACGGCTGGCAAATCGTCGAAGTAAAGTTCCGCCAGTTCCACCGCCTTAGCGTAGTTCTGCGCCTCGCGAGTCTTCTCCTTCGGCGCAAGATCCGAAAACTCGATCCCTTCAGGAGCATACCGGAGATAATCTTCACGCGCTGCGGCGTATGATGCGTCCGCCCCCGGCGTACGGCGGTAGATGCTCATAAATTCGCGGCACGTCGCGGCCATCGCCTGCGCTATCCGCCCGCGCGGCATGCACTCGCTCTCCTTTGCATAGGCCGTACGCATCAGGGCCAGAAACTTTTCAAAGTTCGCCGCCGTCTTGTACGGCAGTATTCCCGAGTGCCAGCTCATCGCGTCTTTCGGCGGATTTTCTCTGATAATCCGGCGCAGGAAGTCAATCGCCTTCTTCATATCGGCGCTTCCCCTGCCGTATCGCCGACACCAGATTGACACTAACTCTTCAAGATTCCGGTCCGGATTGCGGTAGAGTTCGGCGGTCACAAAATAGTTCAGCGTGAAGAACGGTTGGTTGCGGTAATGCGTCTCATTGTAAACGCGAGTGATGCCGAGATCGCGGAAAAGCCGAACGTCCGAGGCGATTGCGTCCACGCTGACGTCGATACCTCCGCAGAGATAATAATCCCACGCCTCAATATGCTTTGTGAGTTTCGCCCATTCGCACAACAACTCATAGCGGTGGCGGTTGAATGGATGCTTACTCCTCACTACGTTTGGCGTTGTCGCTGCCGTATTCACTGGTAGCGCAACTGGACAACAGACATCCACGGCAAAGTGTAGTTCGTGCTGCAGCGCCAAGGTCTGCACCAACTCGACCGCAAAGAAATACATCGGCAAGGAAGCCGCAATCAACGCCGCACTCGACCATGCAGGACTTAAGAACCCGGATATTCGCGACCTCAAATGCGAACTTGATCGTGAAAATGGTATCATGGTCTACGAAGTCGAATTCGAGTCAGGACTCTTTGATTCCGAATACGATGTTGATGCCAATACAGGCAAGATCTTGAAGTCGAAAAAAGAATTCGACTGATGCAGCCTCCCCTGGCATTCAGGCAGTCTCCGCAATTATGGAGACTGCCTGCTGTCACTATGCGCTGAGCTGGGAGTTTTAGTCAATCACCTAATCAATCGCAGGAGTATTTAAGCAAAACTCTTATGCTGTAAACGTTATTTCGAACTCAGTCCATTCATTAGGCGTAGAACGACATATTATTTTGCCACCATAAGATGTTACAATTGCCTTAACTAACGCTAACCCAAGTCCATTTCCAGGCAAAGATCTGCTATCATCGGCACGCCAGAAACGTTTGAATACATGAGGAATATCATCTCGCAATATCCCTGGGCCGGTATTTGCAACCGTCAACACTATCGGATTCGAGCGCAACGAAATTAATATCCGGCCATTTTTGGGCGTGAATTTGACAGCATTATCCATTATATTTCCCAGCAACTGCTGAAGCTTGCTTTTATGCGCTGGGAAATAAATTTTTTCGCGGGGAAGATTTAGTTCAATTTTCGAGATTCCCGATTCTTCGACAATTGCCGAATATAAATCTGCGATATTTCTTATAAGAGCGCATAGTTCAATATTGTCCTTGGGCGAGCGATTTATCCGACTGTCGGCCTGTGAGATACTAAGCATTGTATTGATCAACTCGAGCATTGCCGAGGATTCTTCTTGTATAGTCTCACATAGAGAGTGTGACTCTGCATTATTCAAGCCATACAATTCCGCAGCAGCCCTCATGCGAGTAAGCGGCGTTCTCAAATCATGAGCGATATCATCGGTAAGTGTTCGTAAATCTGAAAGCGTTTTTTCATTCTCGCTCGCCATAGTATTAAAAGCCAATTCAAGATTTGATATCTCGCGGCCATTGTTTGTTGCTGAAACACGAGCGGCATAGTCACCTAATGCAATACGCCTTGCCGCCGAAGAAATATTGTCAATCGGCGCAGTAATACGTTTTGCTAAATAAGCACCAAGCCCAGCGCACACAAGAAGTGTAAAAAGAAGAGAAACAACAAATATAGTACCAACGTAAACAGCATGTCGCTCCTCCATCGTTACGTTGTACCCAACCGAAAGTACAGTTCCATCACTCAGATTTGTTTTTCTTACCCGCACTACTATATTACCACTACTTAAATCGCTTTTTTGCCGCAGACAAGAAATTCGATAGGTGCGTTGTTTTAATTCACTTTGCCTTTCGCGCATAATTTCAATCACCTCTTCACTGACAGATTCACTAATCAGCGTTTCACCGGAAGATGCGCAAAGCAGCAAAAATACATTTTCTCGACCATGCTCGTCAACATCCATAGCAAAATGTTTGCGCATTTCTGCGATATTACCATGACATAAAGCATATTCTTTTTTCAAGTCATTCGACAAACGCGAAAGCATGTCGTGATATTCATACGTATGATGTCTGATAATAGCCAAGAGTACAAAACATCCCACAAAGAAATATAACAATCCAAATGAAATAAACAAGCTCCATGCGATATGATAACGCATTGATTTACGAGCCAAGG
>JAZOTG010000252.1:0-11174 GCA_045657505.1 Kiritimatiellia bacterium
TGTCAAGGCCGGTGAGCGCTATTCGTCTATGACGGAATTCCGTTTTGGCGTTGTTTAATTCTGCTTGCGGAAGAGTTTGCGATGCCGATCAACGCCGACGCGAAGAAAAACTGTTTCACCTACGAGCTCGACAATGCTCAGCAGGAGATTCTTCTCGGCGTCATGCTCACGGGCAATTACCGCAAACGCGAGGCGCCCTATTCTCTCTGGTCCATAGAGGGTGACGGTTTCAATGCAACGCTCTACTCAAAGGAGAAGCACGGCAGGCGCAAACTTTGTGTCCAGGGTTCCAAGGCCGAAGATTTTGTGCTTTTTGTTTTAGAGCCCAATGTGCTCGGGTCCGCGAGCTATGGGTATGAGACAATCCTCGATCCGTCGCTCGTTTCTGCGCACGCCGGCAGCGACGAATCGGGGAAGGGCGATTACTTTGGGCCGCTTGTGGTGTGCTGCGCCTATACAGACGAGGTCATCTCGGCAAAAATGCGCGAGCTCGGGGTGAAAGATTGCAAGCAGATGTCGGACAAGGCGGTGCTTGCGGCAGGAGCGTCATTGCGCTCGCTTTTGGGGCCGGGCGGTTTTTCCGTCGTCAGGCTCGGCCCGGCGGCATACAACAGGCTTTATGCGAAAATGCGCAATATAAACCGCATGCTTGCGTGGGCGCACGGTACGGCGATTGAAGAGCTTCTGGAGAAAAAACCGGACTGCAGGAGAGTGGTTGTCGACCAATTCGCTCCTACTGAAGCAGTCGTTCAGCGTGCGCTCAAACCTCTTGGCCGCAATGCCGAGGTGATACAGCGGCATAAGGCCGAAAACGATATCGCCGTTGCCGCGGCGTCGGTGATTGCCCGTGAGATTTTTTTGCGGGATATCGAGAAGACCGGGCAGGAGATTTTCGCCGGCGAATTGGGCGGGGACGGCGAGAAGCGGAGGATTCCGATCGGTTCAAGCGACCCCGGGGTTCGCCGGCTAGCAGAAGAGATGGTTCGCAAGGAAGGTCCTGTCTGGCTTATGAACCATGTGAAAGCCCACTTCCAGACAACCGACAAAGTGCTTGAAAGCTGTGGCCTTACGCGGGCAGCGCTTCCTCCGGAAGGGCAAGTCGTGTCGGCCGTGGCTTCAGGCGGTTTTAAAAACAATTTGAAAAAAGCTTAATTGGAGGTTTTGTTGATGTCGCTTTTTCTGGCAAACTCGCTGATCGATGGTTTTTTGGTGTCCGACGCAACGGGTAAAGTGATCGTTGTTCTTCAAATCATCTCGTCTGTTTTTATGGGAGCGGCCATATTTGGCAAGATTAGCCAGCTTAAGGCCGTCAAGCGCGAGATGAAGCGTTTTATGCGCGACTTTCTTTCAGGACATGATGTGCTTGAGTATTATTTGAACCGCCGGCCGTCATCAAAGTCCGGTCTTGAGGGTATTTATAAAGAAACGTGCGAGAGGCTGCTTAAGCTTTTTTCGCCCGACACGCGCACGCTTCTTATGGGGCGCAATGTCAACAGCGACGGCGAGGCGGCATTGACGGCACGTGAAATAGAACTTGTGCGAGGTTCTTGTGAGCATGCCTTGGATGAGGTGGAGCTTTGCGTGGAATATGGCATGGGTGCGATTGCCACGGTTGTGGCCCTTTCGCCGATGCTTGGGCTGCTCGGTACCGTGTGGGGGGTTCTTGACGCCTTCTATGCTATGGGTTCGGCGGGGAGCGCCAATCTCGCGACCATTGCGCCGTCTATATCGTCCGCGCTCGTTACCACTGTGGTTGGTCTGCTCATAGCGATTCCGGGCGTGGCCTGCTACAATATGATCAACGGGGACATCCGTAAAATCACGAGCAGTATGGAAGGTTTCGCCGACGAGCTTATAGGGCGCGTGGCGTGCGAATTCCAGGGAAGGAGCGCCTAAGATGCTGCGGCGCAGGCGGCAAAGAGGCGAAAAGCCCAAAGCGTCGGTCGATATGACCTCGCTCATTGACTTGACGTTTTTGCTTTTGGTCACATTCATTGTCACATTGCCGGCTCTCGAACAGGGCGTCTCCATAATGCTTCCTCAGGCCAAGGCGGACGAGCTGCCCAAAAAGGACAACAAGGCCAATACGGTGACGATAGACGCCCTCAACCGCATTACTCTCAATTCAAAACCTGTCAATATTGAAGAGCTCGAACAGGCGCTTCGCGAGATGGCTTCCGCCGATCCCGATGTGCCGGTGCTGGTTCGCGGCGATGAACGGCTTGACTACGGCAGCATAATGAATGTCGTGAAAGTTCTTCATAAATGCAAAATCCGCAAGATGGCGCTCGTCACGGTAGAGAAATGATTTACGACAGCGAAGAAGAAATGCCGAAGATGTTCGGCGCGGCAAGCTTTGTTCTTGCGATCGCCTTTCATGTTCTTATCGCTGTTGTTCTGTGGTGCATCGGTTTTTTCAGGGCGCCGGATGAGAAAGAGGTTGTAATCCCAATCGATCTTACCGTTGTCGTGCATCAGAATCTGGACGGGGCGGAGGATGAGCCGCCGCCGGTTTCTCCTCCTGAGCCGGAACCGCAAGTAGAACCGCCGCCTGAGCCGGAGCCGCCGAAAGAGCCGGTCGAGCCAAAGGTGGAGCCAGAGGTCAAGCCGGCGGATGCGGTAGTTGTAAAAGAGAAAGACCCGGAGCCTCCAAAAGAGGACAAGCCAAAGCCGGATGATAAACCGCCGCCCCCTCCGCCTAAAAAGGACAAGCCGAAGATTACGCGCGAAGAGCGTATCGCGCAGATGCGCAGAAGTACGCAGACGGTTAAGACGCCGCCCAAGCCGAGGAATAACGGTAAAACAGACATGCGCCCGAAGGATTGGGAAAAGCTTCTCAATGCGGGCTACAGGCCGTCGAGCGTCAATCAGGGGCTGGACGCAAGCGAGGCCGCCCGCTGCCATGCGTTGATTCGCAAGGCGTTTTATGACAAGTGGGAGTCGCCGGCGTGGACGAGCGAGTTGAAAAAGGCGATGCTTGAAGTGAAGTTTGGGCGCAGCGGAGAAGTGCTTGGCTACAGGCTGGTAGGCAGTTTTGGCGATGCCTCCGCCGACAAAACCGTTCTCAGGGCTGCGGCAGGCGTGAAAAGGGTGCGCGGCCTCACGCCAGAGTTTCTGTCTAACAACAGTGTTGTCAAAGTGCGCTTTGAAGTTACTCCGGAGTTTTAGTTTATGGGAATTCTCTCTTGCGTATTGCCATTGATGCTTTCTGCCGTTTCGCTTGACTCGGTAGTGGGCAGAAAACTGACGGCAATGGCCGATTTCGATGCATACAACGTTTATGTCGGCGACCCTGTTGTGCTTACCGTCGATTTTACAGGCGAGGCCGATTTTGCCGCACTGCATCCTCCGCTTTTATCCGAGAAGGTCGATCCGTCGGTCTGGAAGGTCGACGACAAAAGCGCAAAAACCGGCACGTATCGCAATGCAAGGCGTTTGACATATCGTGTGCGTCCTCTGAAGGAGGGTCTTCTTGAGTTTCCGTCGCTCACGTTTGCCTACAAGAGCGCCGATACGGGCGATTCCGTCCAGATTTCGACAAAGCCCGTTCCGCTCCGCGCAAAGAAGGTGGCGCAGGCTGTTTTGTCGGACAACGACGGCATTGCCCGCTCAATGCCGCGTCCTGACGGGCTTTATGTGGATCTTTCGCGAAGCATATGGAATTCGCATGAAGGCATGACGGATGATACCCGATTCGCATGGGAGCGCGCATGCGGAATATGCAAGGCGGAGGCGTTCCGCGGTTTTGATTTTCCGGAGGCGAGGCTTAACGAGGCGGCCTGTGAGATTTTAGAGGGCAATTGGGCGAGGGCGCTGTCGATTTATTCGCTGCTTGAGTGGCGAATAGGGCAGACATCATCGATTGAGCGCGGAATAACTGCGGCGCTTGCGCTCAAAACGGCAAATCCCGATGCTGAGCTGCCGATGTGGCGGCGTGTTATGCGTCCCGTACTCAAATACACATGGAAGGGCAGGCTTGCCGTGTTGTCCGGCGCTCTGCTGGCGGTTGTATTGCTGTGCGCGATTTTGGGAAAAATCATGAAAATAATCGTCTGCCTTGCCGCGGCAGTCGTGTTGTGCCGGAGCGCCTATGCAATCGACCCGTTTGAAGAGATGGAGCGTATGCAGGAGGAGTTGCGTAAGCGCATAGGGGCAATGGCGATGCCAACGCACGGCGGCATGGGAGGGTCGAGACTGTCGATAAACGGAATGCAGATGAAGAGCCCGGAGATTTATCTTGCCGTGAGCGTAGACAAGCCCGTTTTGCGCGTCGGAGAGACTTTCAATTTGACCGTCAGCCTTGATTCGCCGCGAGAGTGCACGCTTTCGGGGATACGTCTCGACGCGTCTGAAAAGACGGCGCTTAATATGGCCGGAAATTCTGAGAACATGCCAGACGCAAACAGCACGGAGACAAACCGCGTTGTTCGCAGGATATCAATACCGTTAAGGTATGATGCCCCGTTTAAGGGGCCGGTCGTGTTTACAGCCGGCGGAATGTGCGAGAGCGTCATTCGGCGAGGGAATTTTTCTTCTTCGTTTTCAACATCGTTTTCGTGCGTTGCCCCTCCGGTGCATATAGAGGTTAAGCCTTTAGAGGGAGTGGAGATTCCGGATGATTTCAACGGCTGTGTCGGAGAGTCGTTTGTGTTCGAGCAGCATATCTCTTCCGGCAAGGTTGAAACAAACGATGTTGTTGCAGTAACAGCGGTAGTGCGAAGCGGGAAAGGGTATATCCCCGAGGGCGCTTTTGATTCGGTGATCGCCCGCAACAATGGTTCGGTTGCTTTTAAAAGCTTTTTTATCGCGAACGGAGCGGTGAAGACAGACGATTTGACGTTTTCGTACTATGACACCGTGCAGCAGAAGTTCTGCCGCGCGGTTGCAAAGGGAGTGCCGCTGGAATATGCATCTGACAAAAGCGCCGTGCCGGGCTCGATCGTTGTTGACGATGCCTCAAAAGTCGAAAAAAGGCTTGTGCTGAGATTCGCCCCGCGGGCGGGGTCGAGCGAAGTCGCGCAGGTTGTGCCGGATAAATTGTCGGATCTGGCCGTTTGCGAGGAGTATGGACATTGGGTTAAGGTCGATGACGGCAGGCATGCGGGATGGGTAGCGAAGGAAGAATTAAAATGAATGGGAAGAGGATATTCCTTTCGCCGCCATATGTTGGCAGGGGCGAGTCTGATCATGTTGCACTGGCGTTCTCGTCCGGGTACATAGCCCCCTGCGGGCCTGAAGTCGACGAATTCGAACGCCTGCTCGCAAAATTGTCATCGCGCAAATATGCCGTTGCCGTTTCAAGCGCCACGGCGGCTCTTGAACTTGTGCTTGCCGATTTGGGCGTCGATTCATCATGGACGGTCATCGCTCCTACCCTTACTTTTATCGCCAGTGTCGGTTCGGCGTACCGGCGCGGTGCGCATCTTGTGTTTGTCGACTGCGACGGTTCCGGGAATATAGATTGCTCTTTGCTTGAGAGCGCTCTTAAAGACGCCGATGACAAAAAACGAAAGGTGCTGTTCATCGGTGTTGATCTGTACGGCCGCTGCTGCGATTACGACGCGGTAACGCGGCTCTGCGCGCAATATGGTTCGGAATTTGTCTGTGACAGCGCGGAGTCGGTGGGGGCGACATACAAGTCTCGCCCCTCAGGCAGTGCCGGCGCGGCCGCAGTATATTCTTTTAACGGCAACAAGATCGTCACAACGTCGGGCGGCGGCGCCGTGCTGACAGACAGCTTTGAAATGGCTGAGCATGTCCGCAAACTTTCGCAGCAGTCCCGCGAGAATGTGCCGTGGTACGAGCATAAAGAGGTCGGTTACAATTACAGATTGAGCAATATCCTGGCGGCAATAGGCATAGCGCAATTGGAAAGATTGGCAGAAATTCTCAAAGCCAAAGCGCATATACGGGCGTTCTACGCCGAGATGGCAAAG
The DNA here is from genome assembly GCA_045657505.1 of Kiritimatiellia bacterium. Lineage (GTDB taxonomy): Bacteria > Verrucomicrobiota > Kiritimatiellia > RFP12 > UBA1067 > UBA1067. The sequence goes on from JAZOTG010000252.1 coordinate 5,937, forward strand.
CGCAGAGGCGTGGATATGCTTCCTGCCATGGAAGGAGAGAACAATTGGCTTTCGGTGATGCTGTTTGACTCGCAACGCGAGCGCGATGCGCTTGCTTCGGCTTTTGAGAGGAATAACATAGAAGTGCGTCCGGTGTGGAAGCCGATGCATTTGCAGCCGGTGTTCGCCGCGAGTCGCGTTTACGGCGGCGGGCTGTCGGAGTCGATGTTCGCCAGAGGTTTGTGCCTGCCGTCTGGCGCCGGGCTTGAGGATTGCGATTTAGAGCGAATAGAGAAAGTTTTTGATATAATCTAAAAAACTATCTGGAGGTTTTTAGATGAGAGATTTGTTTATCGTTGGCGCAGGCGGTTTCGGTCGCGAAGCCATTTGGACCGTTGAGCGCATCAATGCGTCGGAGGCGGAACCAAAATGGAATATCATCGGTTATGCCGACGACGATCCCAAATGGGAAAAGGGCGACAACTTTGAAGGATATCCGATTCTCGGAAACGTGGAGGAAGTGTCGCGCGATTATCCCGGTTCGTCTGTTTTCATTGCAATCGGCAGCAATGCAAAGCGCTCCGACATATATAAGCGTTTAAGGGGGCACGATTTCCCGGCAATTATCGATCCTTCAGCACAGGTCTCTCCAACAACAGAGTTTAAGCACGGCACATATATCGCGACGGGGGCGATCGTCCAGGTTGGCGCCGAAGTGGGCAAATTCACCCTTATAGGCGCGCGCGCGTTTGTTGGCCACGATTCAAAGGTGGGCGATTTTATCAATATCGGCACGGGCACTGCAATCGCTGCAGGCGTTACCGTGTGCAACGGTGTTTCGTTCTTTGCCAATTGCTCCACGATGCCATGCGTGACGATAGGCGAGAATGCATGGATCACGTGCGGCGCCGGTGTAAAGGGCGATGTTGCCGCGGGAGCAAAGCTTTAAAGTCTTGAAGTGGGTTTTATATAATCTTTTGTTTGCGCCGGCTTTTGCGCTGATGCTTCCCGGCTTTTTGCTCAGAATGATGCGCAGGGGAGGCTATCGGGCGCGAATGGGCGACAGGTTTGCCGTTTACCCCAAGGGTTTGTTCGCGGCTGCCTCCGAGTCGCACGGCTATATTTGGATTCATGCCGTTTCGGTGGGCGAGGTGCAGGTGGCGGGGCAGCTTATGCGCGAATGGCGCAAACATGACGGCTCCGTGCGCTTTTGCTTTTCCACCACAAGTTCGACCGGCTGGAAAATGGCACAGAAGGAAGTCGGCGCAAAGGACGTGCTGATTTACAATCCTCTCGATTTTCCGACATTTGTCAAAGCTGCTCTCGATACGGTGCGTCCGAGGGCGATTATACTTACCGAGAGCGAAATATGGCCTAATTTCATACGGAGTGCGAAGAAGCGCCGTATACCGCTTTTCTTGATCAACGCGCGCGTGAGCGACCGCAGTGCTCCGCGCTACAAGGCGGGCAGGTTCCTCTTTGCCGATGTGTTCAAGTGTTTTGCCGCTATCTTTGCTCAGAGCGAGCTCGACCGCAAGCGCCTTCTCGATGCCGGCGCGCCGGAAGACGTTGTCAAAGTCTGTGGCAGTTTCAAATTTGATGTCGCCCGCCGCAATGAGTCGAAAGAGCAGGAGCTTTTAAAATGGCTGGCCGGTTCGGGGTATAAACCGCAGGGCGATAAAATATTGCTCGGCGGGTCGACATGGCCCGGTGAGGACAAGGTGCTCATAGGCGTCCTTTCAAAGCTTTCGGGGGTTTCGCTTGTTTTGGCCCCGCGCCATTTTGAAAAGGCCGATGCTGTAGAGGCAAATATTCACGCTGCCGGCTATTCGTGTTTGCGCCGTTCAAGCGGGAAGCTGAGCGCTCCGGCATCGGGCGAGAGCCGTGGCGTGGTATTTCTTGCCGACACGACGGGTGAGCTGATGGGGTTGTACGGCATTGCAGATGCGGTGTTTGTCGGCAAGTCGCTTTGCGAGCACGGCAGTCAGAATATGATTGAGCCGTGCTTGTGCGGCAAGCCTACGGTTGTTGGCCCGTATACGGAAAACTTCAGGCCTGTCATGAGCGATTTGCTTGCACTTAATGCAGTTGTTCAAGTTGCAGGCGCGGATGAACTGGAGTCTGTGATAGTTAAGTGGTTTACGCAGGGCGATGAGGGCCTTTCGGCGCGTGCGCAAGCGGCTGTCGCATCACGTATGGGCGTTGTGCCCCGTTGCGTAGAAGATATAATTTCCAAGATTAAAGGTGCAGACGGCAATCCGCAGCGCGCTGTTTTTTCTCTTAGGGAGACTGTTGTGAAAACATTGATTTTTATAGTGTCGGCGGTGTGTGTCGCCTTGCTGGCGGGTTTGCTTTTTACGAGAGGCTGCCTTTCCGGGAACGGCGGCTCTGACGGCGCGGCAATCGTCCGCAACGCTGAAGACATGCCAAAGCCGGAGTTTGTCAAAACGGCAAGTGCGTATATTGCGGCAATTTCAAAGCCTGACGCTAAAAGCGCGCTTGTTGTGGGGCATGACGACGGTTACACAGAGATTTTCAAAAAGATAATCCCCAAGGTGGTTGTTTCTGAGGCTGCTGGGTATGCGGGTGAAGGCCGTTTTGATATTGTGTTTTTATTAGGCAAGGCTTCTAAAGAAGAGCAGGCCAGGCTGGTGAATCGGGTTTCGTCAAGAGGCGTGTTCGCGCATGTTCTTGATGTGCGTAAAATGGATGCTAAGCAGTTTAAGGATCTGTTCAGCCAGTTCCCATGCCCCGAGGTGCATTTATGGATGGTCTCGCAGCATGAGTGGGTTCTGGCCGGCAGGCCGCGTCCGCGCAAAGTTAAACTTAGTGCAATGCTTGAGTTTTTCCTTCGAGACGGTGTTGTTTCCACCTCGGCTGAAAAAGCGGGGTGCGGGTCAATTCAAGATATTATGGCAAATTATGTCGGCACAGGTGCGGAAATCTCGCCTGCATTTGCTTCGGGAGATTTAAGCGTTCAGGTAAAGCCTGAGTTTTTCATCTCTAAAGACCTTCCCTCCTTTGATTGGATTTCGCCCGACGGAGTTGATACTGACATGGTTGATGCCGTTGCGGCAAGTATTAGGTCACGGCTTTGCACAAGAAAAAAAATTGTCTCAGCCGAAATCATTTCTCGCGAAAGAGGGGCCGACGAAAAGGCGCTGTCGATGTGGGGTGAGGCAATGAGAGAAAATCCATGTGACACCATGCTGCTTGACAGGCTTTACACATTGGCAGTCAATGCTCGTGCATTCAAAGATCTTGGCAGAACGGTTGATGCGGCATATTGCTACGAGACAATGATTGCCATACGCCCAACCGATATCAGGGTGCTTGAAGAGTATTCCGCGCTTCTTATGCAGCTGGGCAAGCGAGATCTTGCAGAAAAGATATTGGCAAAAACCAGCGAAATGAAATCTGGCGCAAGGCCGGGCGGCGCATCCCGCTATAGCATAGATAACAAGGGTGAAAAATAGTATAATATTCAGGAATTTATAAAAATAAAAAGGAGAGTTGTAGAATGAACAAATCAGTGAAGGGGTTGATTGTATTTGTTTCAGCAGTTTTTGCCGGCGCAGTTATGGCATCAGAGCGTCCGGCACCCAATAAAGTATTGCTTGAGCGCTTGGAAAACGGTCCGCATATCATCGGAATTGTCCATTGGGGCTTGAATACCTATACCAACCAGGAATGGGGGTTTGGCGATTCCGACCCCGCTATTCTTAATCCATCCAAGTTTGACGCCGACCAGATTGTGGCTGCGGCAAAGGAAGGCGGCCTTGGCGGTCTCGTTATTGTCGCCAAGCACCACGACGGTTTTTGCCTTTGGCCCACCAAGACAACCGACTACAATATTTCAAAGTCGCCCTTCGTGTGCAAATCTGGCGGTGTTGAGTGCCGCGACTATGTCAAGGCCATGTCGGACGCGTGCCGCCGCGCCGGTATTAAGTTTGGCGTATATGTTTCGCCGTGGGACCGTCACGATGTCGACTACGCAAAGCCCGCATACGTGGAGAAATATCATGCTCAGATAAAGGAGCTGCTCGGCGGTGCGTACGGTGAAGTGTTTGAAATGTGGTTTGACGGCGCAAACGGTGGCAACGGCTGGTATGGCGGAACAAAAGAGCATCGCAAATTTGCGTCGGCTGACGAGTACTATCGTTTTGGTGAAGTGTTCAGTTTTGTGCGCGCTTTGCAGCCGAATGTGACAATATTTGCCGGTGAGAATGATTCATCGGACTTCCGCTGGCCAGGCAACGAGGGTGGAATTCTTGTACCTGATTCTCGTGCGACCATTGAGACGGTAGGCGGTTTTGCCAACGGCCGCTACGGCAACCCCAAATACGGCAGTATGATAAACAGCGGTTCGATTGACGGCTCGTACTTCCGCGCATGTGAGGCCGATTTCCCGCTTCGCCGCGGCTGGTACTGGCGCAAGAGCGAAGACGGCAGGCAAAAGAATGCGGCTTATCTTGCCCGCCTTTATCTTATTAGCGTAGGAAACGGCGGTACGATGAATATTGGCCTTGCTCCGAACAAGGACGGTCGTCTCGGTGAAGATGATTGCCGTGCGTTGAAAGGCTTTTCGGTAATCCGTAAGGCGCTTTTCGAGCGAGAGGTGAAAGAGGGTGAGAAGTTCAATATTGTCGTCATGAGTGAAGGCCTTAAAAACGGTGAGCAGGTTGACGAGTGGGAGTTTGTTTCCGGCGGCAAGGTGCTTTTTAAGGGTAAGTCAATCGGCAATAAGCGTATTCGCGTTCTCGGGACGCCAGAAACGGCAAAGGGATGCGAATTGAAGGTATTGAAGAGCGCAGGCAAAGAGTACAATGTTTCTTACAAGCTTTACTATGCCGACCCTCAGCTCGTGAGCCTCGTGTTGAATTCTTCCTCAGATCACGGAGAGACCGATACGGCCAAGTGGATGACGAAAGATCGTTGATATTCGAGAAATAATGGTAAAATGTTAATTAAATACAAATAAACAATAAGTTATCGCTACTTTGCAAAGAGTAGCGATTCTTATTTCTAAGGGGAGTGTCCCCAAAGAAAAATGGAGGTGTTTAATGAATAAGGTCATAAATAGAATGGTTGTTCTTGCTTCGGCGGTTCTTGCCGGAGCAGTTACGGCGGCGGAGCGCCCTGTGCCCAGTAGGGCTCTGCTTGAGCGCTTGGAAAACGGTCCGCATATCATCGGGCTTGTATGTTGGGGCTTAAACACCTATACCAACCAGGAATGGGGTTATGGAGACGCCGACCCCG
>JAZOTG010000253.1:0-2164 GCA_045657505.1 Kiritimatiellia bacterium
ACGGCAGGCTGTATAAACAATATTCTCATATTTCAAACCCTTCCGGGAGATCGATATCCGACAGACACAGCGGACGAAGTTTTCCGTTCTTCAGAACAGCTCCCGGGCAATCTTCGCAAAATTCTATACGCCCGTCATCTCTGCGGAACGGGGGGATATCGAGCGCGACGTTCCTGAACGAAAGAACAACACGAGGATCAAGCGCAAACTTGAGAGAGTCGAGAAATTTCCCTCCTGAAATCGCATTCAGCAAAAGACGTATTCGAAGAAACGCGCTGGACGTCGGCGGCAAGGTAAAATCGTGGCGGCCGCGGAAAAGGCGCTGAAGTTTCATCGCGAAAAGTTCACCGTACGAGGCTCTAAGACTGATTCGGCGGACCGGTCTCCCGTCAGAGAAACGCGCCTCGACGACCTGAAACGAGAACCAGCGCCTTGTCTTCTTGTCGATCTTGCCCGAAAGCGACGCGAACGGAACTAGCCCGACGGATTTGAAGCGGTTTAAGAGTTCCGCAATAGGCATATCGGAACATGACGGCTTATCGAAATCATCGGCCGATCGCGCCGTTGTTATCAGAATATTGGAAAGATTTCTGTTCTTGAAAAACGCCTCGCATTCGCGTTTTATTCCGTCAGAATCCGTATGCGGCAAGGTTATACAGCACCCGGCCCTTATGCCGGATGAGACAAGAACGGAACTTTTTTCAATCAGAAGTTTGTTGGCCGTCTGCCAATCGGCACCGTCAGGCATATCCGAGCGCGACTGTCCGGACTGAATATGAAGATAGCACAATTCACACCCGGCCGCCTTCAGCTTCGCGGCAAAAGGAGAATCCAGCAAAATACCGTTCGTAAGGATTATAGCCACAAGCCCTTTCGCCTTGACCATCCTCACAATTTCTAATACATCAGGATGCAAAAGAGGCTCGCCGCCCGAAACCATCACCGCTTGAAGCTTACGCAACCGGCAAAGCTCTTCAAGCTCGGCGCGCACGACATCAACCGGTTTGAAGTAAGGTTTATCCTGATTGTAACAGAATGCGCATTTCGCATTACAGCCGCGCAAAATGTCTAAAATCGCGCATGGCGCTTCGGAACCCTTCCATGGAAGATCGATGATCATTTACGCCGCCTCCGTTCCTCATCGTAGCGGAGATTATAATAATAGCACGGCGAACAGAATCCTCCGCTTGACGTAAGAACCCCGTTGGTACAGCGGCCAAAACGTTTGCAATCTAATCTTTCCGCCGTCATAAGAGTTGAAATCGACACAAGAAGCAGTTGATTCCTGCCAGGCTTGCCGCGTCCCGCCCATTTTACCAATGCGGGCAAAAACCAAAAGCCTACGCGGCGAACCGCCGAGAAGGCACAGCGAAGCCATTTTAGCGCTCTGTGGCCTTGCGGCATATTCGCCATATCATCAAGAAAAGCGTCAAAGCCCCACCGCCTCGTCAACGGAACGGCAACGCCGCCCAGAACTCTGCATACGACTCCTGATCCGCAATCCGGATTGATGCAGAATCCGGCGGCGGGAACAGACGGCGTAATCCGAAATTCGTCTTCGGTCAATCCCGGAATCACGCCCGAAGACACTATCGTCTTCACGATTTCCTCGCGATCTACGCTTTTAAGGCCTTCAATTATGCGCCCCGCCTCTTGATAACACTGAATCTCAAGCATCGGCATAAAGGCGATATGATCAATGCAATAACTGATGATAGAAGGAATTTCCTTGAGATTCAAGCTTGACGCCGTCGTGACAAAGCCGACGCTCAGGCCCGCCGCAAAGGACTCCTCAGCCGCTTTAAGTTTAACGTCTACAAGAGCGCCATCACCTCGCATAAGGCGCACAATCTCCCGATCAAACCCGTCAAAGGAAATACTCGCCTTGACAAGACCTGACTCTCTAAGACTCTTCGCGAACCCGGATTCCTTAGCAATGCGCACACCGTTGGTAAGAGCCGAACATCTAAAACCGAAATCATGAGCGAAAATGCGCAATATCTCCAGTATCTGCGGATGTTCCAGAGGCTCCCCGCCCATCAGCATCACATTGACGGCGCCGGCTTTTCTTATCTTTTTCGCCGCGGACTTGACTTCATCAAGCGAGATCTGCCAGCCCTTTGATTTAGCGTCTTCAAAACAGATCGGACAATTAAGCGAGCAG
>JAZOTG010000254.1:0-7031 GCA_045657505.1 Kiritimatiellia bacterium
GATATGCTCGGACGATCGGCAACTCGTTGCGCCGCGTGCTTCTTTCCTCGATTGAGGGCGCGGCCATCTCGTCCGTCAAGATCAGGGGCGTGAACCACGAGTTTTCGACTATTCCGGGCTGCACTGAAGATGTCACCGACATCATCCTCAACCTGAAGCGCGTTCTTCTTACAACGTTTTCGCGTGATGCCCAGACGATAACCCTCAAGGCTCAAGGTCCTTGCACGGTTACTGCTGGTGATTTCGCCGAGGCCAACAATGTCAAGGTTCTCAATCCCCGTCAGGAAATCTGCACGCTTGATGTCGACGGATCCATTGAGATGGAGTGCGATGTCCGTACCGGACGCGGTTTCTGTCTTGCAGAAGGCAACAAGAAGCCCGATCAGGAAATCGGCAAAATCGCAATCGACTCCATCTTCTCTCCCGTTACGCGCTGCAACTTCCTCGTTGAGAACACTCGTGTCGGTCAGCATACCGACTATGAGAAGCTTGTTCTCGACATTTGGACCGATGGTCGCGTCGATCCAGAAGAGGCACTCAAGACGGCTGGTGCCGTGCTTCGCCGCCATCTCGACATTTTTGTCGACTACGCCGGTGAGGAAACACTTGAGTTCGACGACAATGAGAAGAAGGATGCTGATGAGCGTGAGCGCCTGCGCAAACTTCTGAACATGTCAGTCAACGAGATCGAATTGAGCGTTCGTGCGGCCAACTGCCTTAACAACGCTAATATCGCAACCGTTGGCGAGCTTGCCTCCAAGACAGAGGCAGACATGCTCAAGTACCGCAATTTCGGCAAGAAGTCGCGTACAGAAATCAAGGCGAAACTCGTTCAGCTCGGCCTTTCGCTCGGCTACAAGTTCGACGCCGATTTGCTTGAATCGAAGAAGTAATATTTGGAGTTTAAAACATGCGTCACCAAAGAGTCATGAAAAAATTCGGCCGCTCAACCGAGCATCGCAAAATGCTCATGCGCAGCCTCGTAACAAACCTTATCAACGCCGAGTCAATTAAGACTACGCTCCCCAAGGCCAAGGAAGCCCGCAAGGACGCCGACAAGATTGTGACGATCGCCAAGAAGGGTGATCTCGCTGCTCGCCGTCTCGCAGCTTCCCGCCTTACCGAGCCTAAGGCCGTTCAGAAACTGTTCGACAAAATCGCTCCTGCAATGAAAGATCGTCAGGGCGGTTATACGCGCATCATCAAGCTCGGCACCCGCAAGGGCGATGCCGCTGAGATGTGCTTGCTCCAGTGGGTCACAGTCGGCGGCGTTGCCGCGGCGGCCCCTGCAGAAGAGGCTTCGAAGGAGGTGAAATAATGGCCATCGTGCTTAAGCTCAAGAAGGGCGAGTCCGTTGAACGCGGACTTAAGCGGATGAAGAAGATACTCGACAAGGAAGGTCTTCTTAAGACGATCCGTGATCAGCGCTACTTTGAGAAGCCCTGCGTCAAGGCTCGCAAGAAATCCCAGCGTGCCCGCATCCGCAACCGTTCGCGTCGCGGCCGCATGGAACTCAACTGAGGTTCGGTTTCACCGACAAAAAAACGCGTTCCTTCCGGAGCGCGTTTTTTTTTTGGGGAGTGTCCCCACGTTTTTTGGGGAGTGTCCCCACAGAAGAGCGGCACAATAGAACATTTTTTGATATAATATTTCCAATGGACACAGTTGATATATCAAGTTTGGACCTCGGCTCTATCGATTTTACCCCTGACTGGGCTAAAAAGGAAGCCGCGGTGGTCGTTGGAAAAACCAATCAAGAGCGTGACTATTCTGATCGCAAAAAATTCGATCAGAAGCGTGCTCCGTCTGAACGCAAGACGGGCGAGAGAAAAACGCCTTATAAAAAGCCTTTCGAGAGGCGCGAGAGCGTTTCCGAAAAAATCAAGCCGCTTTCTGTTGATGTCAAGATACTTCCCGATCCGAAAGCGCTCGGTACGATCATCCGCAAGCTTCAGCAGGATCCGCACGCCTATAAGCTGAAGGATTTGGCGTATTTCTATCTTGATAATCTTTCATCAGTCCTTCTTAAGGTTACGCCTAAAAAAGGCGAGGAGGGGCAAGAGCAGCCACTGCCCAAATTCCATCAGTGCAAGATTTGCGGATTTGCATCAACTAACGACGCCGACGTGATTGTTCATATAATAAGCAAGCATATAGGTGAATATTACATATCCAAGGAGGTTGACTGCGAGCCGCCCAAGGGCAATTTCAACTGTGTCGCAAAATGCGGCCTTTCCGGCGAGCTGCTCGGGCCTCCTAATATTCACGAGTTCAATTCAACTGTGCGTGAGATGGTGCGCACGCGCTATCCCGAGATGACGGAAGAGGAATATCGCTCGCGCATTGTAATGGTTCGCGATTCGGAGGTGATTGAAGAATGGCGCAAGAGCGCTGTTAAAAAGGTTGTCTATGTCGAGAAGAACGCGGCGGAGGGCGCGCGCGAAATGTCCCGCGAACAGGTGGAAGCCGAGTTCAAACGACTGGTGCTGCCCTCTGTGATTGACACACCTAAAACCCTTATGATTCCCGCCGACGTGGCAATGACAGTTCCTCTTAAACCGTTCCAGAATGCGGTCAGGAATGCTATTGACGCTGAGAGGCGCTCTCCGCACAATATGTGCTTTGCTCTTCGCGGCGCGTTTCATCACCGCAAGATGCATTTCTTCCGCGCAAACGATTCGCGCGGCCCCGAATTTGTCACAGGCATTGAGCTTAAGCCATTCGATTCCGCGCACGCCATTGCGGAGCTTGCGAAAATTGCTGACTACATTTCTGCCAATCCCTGTTCGATAAAGAGCGAGATAGCTCCTGACGCAGAGTCGGAGAAGCATCTGCAGTGGCTTGTTTCCACAGGGCATGTGGTTGCATTTACAAACGGAGTATATTCGGCGGTCGAAAAGTTTCCCAAGTACGGGCCGCAGTGGAGAAAGAAGAATACGGAGAAAAAGGAAGTAGAGAAAAAAGATGAAGCTCCCACTCAGTTGGCTTAACGAATTTGTAAAAATCGATGATATCGCGCCTGTCGAATTGGCGGAGAAACTTACTCGCGCCGGTCTGCAGGTCGAATCCATTGAAACGGTCGGCCCCGAGGCGCTTTCCGATTTCTTCGTTGTTGGAGAGGTGCTTGAATCTGTGGCCCACCCTGATTCCGACCATCTTCACGTTTGCAAAATAAGCGACGGCACCGAGGTTTATCAGGTTGTGTGCGGTGCGCCGAATATGCGTGCCGGCATTAAGACGGCCTTTTCAAAGATAGGCGCTGTAATACCTAACGGCGGATTCAAAATCAAGAAGGGCAAGCTTCGCGGCGTCGAGTCGTTCGGCATGTGCTGCAGCAGCGCCGAACTTAATCTTCCCGAAGGCGATCACGACGGTATCATGGAGTTCCCTTCTGAGACGAAGACCGGGGCGTTTCTGCGTGATGTCCTCGCGCTTGAAAAGCCGGAGACCGTCATTGAGGTTGAGGTTACATGGAATCGCCCGGATGCTCTCAGCGTTTACGGGCTTGCGCGCGAATTTGCCGCAATACTCGGGCGTGAGCTTAAAAAGCCCGATGTAAGTTTTGTGGAAAGCGACACTCCGGTAGAGAGCGAAGTGAGTGTTGTCGTGGAAGATGCGCAGAAGTGCCCCCGCTATACGGCACGCGTCGTAACTTCCGTCAATGACGGCCCTTCGCCAGAATTCATGGCCAAGCGCCTTGAACTCTGCGGTGTGAGGTCGCTTGGTCTCGTTGTTGACGTTACAAATTATGTAATGCTTGAACTTGGCCAGCCGATGCACGCCTTTGATTATACAAAGCTTGCGGGGCGCAAGGTTGTTGTAAGGACGGCAAAAGACGGTGAGGCCATAAAGACGCTTGATGGCGTTGAGCGCAAGCTTGACGGTTCAATGCTTGTGATATGCGATGAGAACACTCCCAATGCCATTGCCGGCATTATGGGCGGAGCCGAGAGCGAAATTGCTTCGCGCACGCGCAGCGTGCTTCTCGAGTCTGCATTGTTCGACTGCGCTTCCACAAAGTTCACGGCCACCAAGCTGTCCCTTTCGTCGGAGTCGAGTTACAGGTACATTCGCGGTGTCGACAAGGATCTTGCGGCGTTTGCAAGCGCAAGAGCGGCCCACCTTCTCCAGAAGTACGGCGATGCCGTGCTTGCAAAGGGAATTGTCGATGTCGACAATCGTCCGCAGCCTCTCAACGGCGACGTAACACTCGATTTTGAGCGCGCGAGAAAGCTGATAGGCATTCCTGTCAGCAACGACACAATGGTTTCAATCCTCAAATCGCTCGCCATCGAGCCGAGAAGCGGGGCGTCGACGTTTGAAGGTGTTGAGAGTGTCGCCTTTGGCGTTCCGAGCTGGCGCTATGATATTTCGCTCGAGGCCGATCTTGTCGAAGAAGTCGCGCGCATGTACGGGCTTGACAACATACCCGATGCAATGCCGAGCGCGCCGTCCGTTTCGGCTCTCTCGGATGCTCCGTTCAAGGCCAAGAGCAAGATTCGCGACATTTGCCTTTCGCTTGGTTTTACGGAGGCCATGCATTATTCGTTCCTGTCAAGCCGCGAGCTTGACGACTTTGACAGCAGAGCGTCCGACAAGCGTCTTGCGATACCCGACCCCGTTTCGGCGGAGTATGCCGTAATGCGCGATTCCCTCCTGCCTCAGATGATGTATTCTCTCGGCAGGAACGCGTCGCGTCAGATTGACAGTGCCATGCTCTTCGAAATCGGCAAGGTGTTCTCCTGCGAGGGCGGCACTCCGTCTGAAAGCGAACGCATATCGCTCGGTTTCTACGGGCCTGTCGGCCGTGAGGCATTGCGCCGCCGCGCTGCAGTTTCCGAGGAGGAGGCGCTTCTCTGGCTCAAGGGTGCGGTTGAAACTCTTCTTTCAAGAGTCCATGCCGGCAAGCTTGAGTTTGTGCCCTGCGAGCATCCCGCATTTGCCAAGGGTGCGGCATTGAGCGTAAAACTCAACGGCAGGCCAATCGGCGTTATGGGCGCGCTGTCGGCAAAAATGCGCCACCCCTTCAGGCTTACAACGCAAATGGCGCTTTGCGAGATGGATTTAAAACCTCTTCTCAAACGGGTTGATGCCGTCGGCCGCATCGTTCCGGTGCCGCAGTTCCCGCTTGTCAGAAGAGATGTTGCGATTGTCGCCGGCAGCAATGTCACCAATGCCGATGTTGAAAGCATTATCAAGAAGAACGGCGGCAAGAGCCTTACAAAAATAACGCTCTTCGACATATTCAAATCCAAGGATATGAAGTCGAGCCGTTCGCTTGCTTATGCTCTCGAGTTCCGTTCTGCGGAGAAGACTTTGACCGATGCCGAAGTCGGCAAGGCCTTCCAGCAAATAGTCGATTCTCTCAAGTCGACTACAGGCATCGAGGTGCGCGAGAGTTGATTTACACAGCGTGGGTCCTGTGTTGCACGCGGATTAAGCAGATATTTCTTCGACCGACATTTATAAAAGGAGCTTCGGCTTCTACTTGAATAACGGGTTCCGGAGGTTCTGCGCTACGGCAATGTGGGATCTTTTAGAGAGGAGGTTCTATGAGAAGAATTGTATCTGCTGTTTTTTCGGCATTCGCCTGCTGGGCGTTGCCAGCCGCTGTTAACGCAAGCGGCGCTGCGAGTTCTTTTGATTCGCCCTCGGTCCAGTCTCTTAAGGTGTTGAAGGCAACAAGCGGCAAGCCTTTCAAATCCGGCTATGTTTTTATAGACGGGCGGTATTTAAACCCGCCTTACAAGGTGCAGCGCTACGGTACGGCCATCCGTATCAACGACGTGCTGGTAACCGGCGAAATCGTGCCGTGGAACGAGTTTATCAAGACGCAGGAAGGCGTCAAGTCTTCAACGTCCGAGGCTCCCGCGGCGGCGGTTGCCGCGCCGGAGCCTGCAGAGCCAGCTGCGGCGCAGAGCGAAAAAGCGGCGGAGGAGCCGGAGGAAATCGGAGGAAGCGATCTTTCTCTTGACGATCTTTTTGCCGACGAGCCTGTTCCGAAAAAAAAGAAGGATGCAAAAAAGCGCACGGTTTCAAGGCCGAAACCAAAACCGAAGAAAGCCGCCCCCGTCGTCGTCTACTCTTTTGACGGGGAGTTCAAGCATAACGCAAAAACGCAGGCGTACCTCAAAGCGATCAATGCGGAGCGCACCAAAATAGAACTTGTGCTCAGAAAGGGTGGCTATTATTTCTTCGGGTCGCGCTATCCTGCGATGTCGGGCGAGTCGGGCACGGCTCTTTACCTTATGGAAAAACTCATTCCCGCAATGAAGGCAAACGGCTCGTGCGATTCGTTTTGCAATCTGCTGCGCAATTCCGGCCTGAGCTATATGCCCGTGCCGCTTATGGAGGATCTGTACCGCGGCCGCATAAGTTATATCATGCTTGAGCGCAGAATAAAGGCCGATAAAGAGGCTCGCGAATGGGCTAAACTTCTCGGCGAATGAATGTGAGGTGGTTTATGGTGGTAATCGATAAGGAAAACTGCAAAGGCTGCGCAAGATGTGTCGCCGCATGTCCAAAGAGGTGTCTTGAAATTGGTGAAGACCTTAATGCCATGGGCATTAAAGCCGTTAAATACAAAGGCGAAGGCTGCATCAGCTGCGGCATATGCTTTTACAACTGTCCGGAGCCGTACGCGCTCAAGATAGAAAAGTAGCCTGCAGAGTAAATTCCTGCTTGCATGCAGTGCGAAAATTAGGTATTATTCGCAATAAAAAACATAGGGAGGTGCCAGGAATTGAAAGATGATTTTCTCGTCTTCGATCACGTGACGAAAAAGTTCGGCGCGTTGACAGCGGTGGATGACGTGTCCCTCACGATAAAAAGGGGCGAATTTTTCTCTCTGCTCGGTCCAAGCGGATGTGGAAAAACTACGCTTTTGCGTATGCTTGGCGGGTTTGAAAAACCCGATTCCGGGCGCATCTACCTTGAAGGCAAGGATATCACCGACCTGCCGCCTAACCAGCGCAGAGTGCATACCGTGTTCCAGAACTATGCGCTCTTTCCGACAATGACCATCTGGGACA
>JAZOTG010000255.1:0-10173 GCA_045657505.1 Kiritimatiellia bacterium
CCATCTCGTAAACCTATGCCGCATGATCGCTACCGATAAATTCGCACGGAGCTTTTTTTGCCGCCAGTCCCTGGACAAAACGGACTCCGTAAACTATGTGAGTTAAAAACACACCTGCAAAAACAAGAGCCCATTTCAGGGGATTGCGCGAAACCGACGTCGCCGCAAGAAGCGCGATGTAAAGCGCCAGCGGAGCAAGCGATATTCTAAAGAGGATATCATTCAGCGCAGACGGCGAGGATAACGCGCAGACCGCGGCGGCCGAAACCGCCGCGGTAAGATACAAGACGAAAAGAGTCGGGACAAAATACGAAAAATAAAGGGAATTGGAAGGAAACTTTTTGCAGAAATACCCTCTGTGGAATGCATAACGCCCAAGCTGCCTCAAATGCGGCGCAAAAACCGGACGGCGATGATGATAAACAACAACCCACGGATCGTACACGATACGCGCTCCAGAATCCACAATATCCTTGCAGAGCAGTGTGTCTTCGCCCGGCCAAAAATCGGTCCGGTAGCCGTTGATTCTGCGCAGCAGATCAGTCCTCACGAAAAGGTTGCAGCTTGGATAATCGTCAACGTCGCGCCTGACGCCTCCAGCCATATAGCGGTAGCGGTAATTGCCGGAGACGAGTATATTCTCGTATACCCGGCCGCCGACCTTGCACATGAACGAATCGGTCGGAGGCGTAACCCCGGGCCCGCCGAGAGCGCCGATGCTCCCGTCGCCAAAATATCTGACAGCATATTCAAGCCAATGCTGTTCGGGATAGGCGTCATCGTCGATGAAAGCGACCACTTCGCCCTTCGCCTGCGCTATACCGATGTTTCGCTTCTCGGCAGGACGCACCTTGCCCGTTGCGACGACCCTGCAATCCATTTTGCCGCATGCGCAGTCCGTCTGCGGCAACTCGATGCACTCATCGGGAAGAACTATAACTTCGTAATTGCGGTATGTCTGCCGCGAAAGAGCGGCAAGACATTCATCAAGAACCGCACTTCCACCCGGGCAGGCTATCACAACCGATATTTTAACATCTCCCGAAAGCTTTGGAGGAACCTCCACCTTTGAATAATAACGCATGATTTTGAGACGGTAGAAAACCGCGAGCGAATCAATCGCCATGGTCTTTACCGTACTCAGCTTCAGAGCGCCGAATTTGCAGCCGAATTTTATGACGACCGGAGCTTCAACGATTTTCGCGCCATAGTCGCTGGCGATTGAAAGGAGTTCAAGATCGAACGCATAGGCCTTAACAAGCATTCTCGAGAGGGAATAACCCAAAATATCGCGCTTGAAGAGTTTCATGCCCGTCTGCGTGTCGGTAATCGGAAGCCCCATGAAAATCCTGACGAGCCAAAAATACGCCCAGCTCACCAGGCGCCTGTGCCACGGATACTGCACGCTTGAGCGGGGATGGCGCTTGGAACCAACAACGATATCGGCCGACGATGCGGTCATGCTGCTAAAAAACTCCGGCGTCTTATCGGGCAGAATATCCAAATCACCGTCAAGAAGCATCACATACTCGCCGCTTGAGGCCTCGAATCCCGCACGGAGCGCAGCCCCCTTGCCGCCGTTGCTCGGCATTATCACAGGGATAATCGAAACATGCTCGAAAGGGATTTTTGCCATTTCCTCCAGCACGCGGGCGGTAGAATCGGAAGAACCGTCGTCGACCGTCACAATCTCCGTTTTGACGGCATGAGATTCGAAAAGCTCTGCTGTTTTTAGGACATTGCGCGAAGCGGATGAAGCCAGATTGTAGAATGGCATGATGACAGAGAGGCGGCCGTCTCCGACCGTCTCCCGGACGATGTGCCACCTATCCTCGGGCAATGCCATCCTTGCCGATTATTTGCGCAGAGCGGCCTGTGCTGCGGCCAAACGCGCAATCGGCACGCGATATGGCGAACAGCTTACATAATCAAGCCCGAGCGCATGACAGTACTCTACCGAGGACGGATCACCGCCATGTTCACCGCATATTCCGCAATGGATTTTGGGGCGGGTGTTCTTTCCTGATGTTACAGCCATATCCATAAGCTTGCCGACGCCGCTTTGATCGAGTTTGGCGAACGGATCGTTCTCATATATCTTATGGTCGTAATACGCTCCAAGGAACTTACCGGCGTCGTCACGCGAGAAGCCAAAAGTCATCTGCGTAAGGTCGTTCGTTCCGAAGCAGAAGAATTCGGCCTCCTCGGCAATCTCACCGGCGCAAAGCGCAGCCCTCGGCACTTCGATCATGGTGCCGACCTCGTAATTGAGTTTGATTTCGGCGGCCTGAATCTCCTCATTGGCAACATGGACGACGATATCCTTGACGAACTTGAACTCCTTGACGTCGCCCGTAAGCGGAATCATGATTTCAGGCTTTACGTTCCAGCCCTTGTGGCGCTTCTGAACATTGATTGCCGCGCGAATTACCGCCTTTGTCTGCATAACGGCAATCTCGGGATATGTCACGCAGAGACGGCAACCGCGATGCCCCATCATGGGGTTGAATTCGTGCAATGAGTCGATAATGTCTTTTATGCGGCTTATCGGCTTGTGCATCGTCTTTGCCAAAAGAGCAATCTCATCGTCGGTGTGGGGCACAAACTCGTGAAGCGGCGGATCGAGGAATCGAATCGTGACAGGCTGGCCGTCAAGAGCCTCGAAAAGCTGTTCAAAGTCGTCCTGCTGATACGGAAGAATCTTGGCAAGAGCAAGGCGGCGCTCCTCTACCGTGTCGGAGCAGATCATCTCGCGGAACGGAGTTATGCGGCTCTGCGAGAAGAACATGTGCTCCGTGCGGCAAAGCCCGATGCCCTCGGCCCCAAGTTCGCGCGCCTTCCTTGCATCGCGCGGAGTATCGGCGTTGGTGCGCACTTTGAGCTTACGGAACTTATCGGCCCACATCATGATGCGGCCGAACTCGCCGACGATTGAAGCGTCGACAGTGGGAATCACGCCGTCGTAGATGTTGCCTGTAGAACCGTCGATTGAAAGCCAGTCGCCCTCTTTAAAAGTCTTGCCGGAGAGAACAAACTTTTTATTCTCCTCGTCCATGACGATTTCCTGACAGCCGGAAACACAGCACTCGCCCATGCCGCGCGCCACCACCGCAGCGTGCGAAGTCATGCCGCCGCGCACCGTGAGAATGCCCTCTGCCGCCTTCATGCCCTCGATATCTTCGGGCGAAGTCTCAAGGCGCACAAGCACCACCTTCTCGCCGCGGCTCTTCCAGGCCTTTGCATCGGCCGCCGTAAAGACTATTTTACCGCAGGCGGCGCCGGGAGATGCCGCAAGCCCGCGGCCGATAGGCTTGGCCTTTTTGAGAGCGACAGCATCGAACTGCGGATGAAGCAATGTATCAAGGTTGCGCGGGTCAATCATAAGCACCGCCTCCTCCTCGGTGCGCATACCCTCGTCTACAAGATCGCACGCGATTTTGAGCGCAGCCTTCGCGGTGCGCTTGCCGCTGCGGGTCTGGAGCATAAAGAGCTTTTTATTCTCGATCGTAAACTCCATGTCCTGCATGTCGCGGTAATGATTCTCGAGCTTATCGCAAATGTCCTGGAACTGCTTGAACACATCCGGCATAACCTCTGCCATCTTCGCGATCGGCATGGGGGTTCGGACACCTGCCACGACATCTTCGCCTTGTGCGTTCATAAGGAACTCGCCCATAAGCTTCTTTTCGCCCGTGGCAGGATCGCGCGTAAACGCAACGCCCGTGCCCGACTCGTCGTTCAGGTTGCCGAACGCCATCATCTGCACATTGACCGCCGTACCCCAGCTGTAGGGGATGTCGTTGTCACGGCGGTAAATATTGGCGCGGGGGTTGTCCCAGCTGCGGAACACGGCCTTGATCGACTCAAAAAGCTGCTCCTTGGCGTCGGACGGGAAATCCTTGCCGATTTTCGCCTTGTATTCGGCCTTGAACTGCTGCGAAAGCTCCCTGAGATCATCGGCTGTCAACTCCATATCAAGTTTGACGCCTTTGCGCTCCTTCATTTCGTCGATGAGCTTCTCGAAATATTTTTTGCCGACCTCCATAACGACATCGGAGAACATCTGTATGAAGCGGCGGTAGCAGTCCCATGCCCAGCGCGGATTTTTTGTCTGCACCGCGAGCGATTCGACAACCTGCTCGTTAAGGCCGAGATTGAGAATCGTATCCATCATGCCGGGCATCGAAGCGCGCGCACCGGAACGGACGGAAACAAGAAGAGGATTTTTAACATCGCCGAATTTTTTGCCGGCCGACTTTTCAAGCTTGTCGATATATTCCATTACCTGGGCCATGATGTCATCGCCAATTTTACGGCCATCATCGTAAAAGCGCGTGCAGGCCTCCGTGGTGATGGTAAAACCCTGCGGAACCGGCAGGCCAAGGCCGGACATTTCGGCGAGATTTGCGCCCTTGCCGCCAAGCAATTCGCGCATATTCGTGTTACCTTCGGTCTGCCCCGCACCGAAGAAATACACATATTTCTTATTTTTTATTGTTAAGCTTGCATATTGCCGATCACCGCCTTTATACGGCGCACACCGGCGGACGAAGACTGCTCTTTTTGAATTTTAAACGAGCCGAGCTCCTTCGTGTTTGAGACATGAGGCCCGCAGCATATCTCTTTAGACACATCGCCGATGGAATACAGCGATACCTCTTCGCTGTATTTTGCGCCAAAGAGCGCCATGGCGCCTTCGGCCTTGGCCTGTTCGACGGTAGTGGTTTTCTTAGTAACTTCAATCCCGGCGTCAATCCAGCCGTTGACGAGCGCTTCCACCTCGGCTATCTGCTCCGGAGTCATCTTTTCGGGCCATGTGAAATCGAAACGCAGACGCTCGGCCGTAATGTTCGACCCCTTCTGATTGGCGCTTTCGCCAAGCACCTTGTGAAGCGCGGCATGAAGAAGATGCGTTGCGGTATGGAGGCGAGTCACCACTTCGCTGTTGTCCTGAAGCCCCGCCTTGAATGCTCCCGCGGAAGTTGTACGCGAAAGCTCCTGGTGCTTGCGGTTGGCCTCGTCAAAACCTTCCTTGTCAACCGTAAGTCCGGCTTTGTCAGCCATTTCAAGCGTCATCTCAAACGGGAAGCCGAACGTATCGTAAAGCTTAAACGCCGTTTTGCCGCTTATCTGCGTTTGCCCGTGAGCCTTAAGCTGCTCGGCCACCTTGTTGAACATGGCTTCGCCCTTGTCGAGCGTCTGGTTGAAACGATTCTCCTCGGCCTCGAGATCGGACTTGCAGGAAACGAGGTTTTCGGCAAGCTCCGGGTACACATGCTTGTACTTCTCGCAAATAACCTCGGCGAGTTTGACTGTAAAGCCCTGTGCAATGCCGAGAAAGCGGCTATACCTGACAGCTCGGCGTATAAGGCGGCGCAAAACGTAATTGGCGCCGACATTGCCCGGCTTTACGCCGCCCTTGGGATCGCAAAGAATGAACGTGGCGGTGCGCATATGGTCGGCGATAATGCGACGGCTCTTGAGCGCAAGCTCCGCATCTTCGGGAGTGAGTGTAGAGAGCTCGTCAATCTTTGCCATAATCGGCGCGAAAATTTCGGTATCGTACACAGTCGGTGCGCCCGACATCATGCAAATGGTGCGCTCCACGCCCATGCCCGTATCGACATTGTGGCGGCCGAGAGGCTCAAAAACGCCATCTGCGTTTTTGTTGTACTGCATGAATACATCGTTCCAGATTTCAATAAACTTTCCGCAGTGGCAGCCCGGACGGCAATCGGGGCCGCACTTAGGCTTGCCGGTATCGATGAACATTTCGGTGGCGGGGCCGCACGGCCCCGTCGTCCCCGCCGGGCCCCACCAGTTGTCCTCGCGCGGAAGACGGTAAATGCGCTCCTCGGGAATGCCGAGCGACTTCCAGATTTCCACGGCCTCCTCGTCGGCAGGTATATAGCCGCTCTCACCTTCGACGCCTTCGCCCTTGAATACCGTTACCGAAAGCTGCTCGGGCGAAAAGCCGAGCTTTGTCGTGAGAAACTCATAGCTCCATGAGATCGCCTCTTTTTTGAAATAATCGTTGAGAGACCAGTTGCCGAGCATTTCAAAAAAAGTCAAATGGGCGCTGTCGCCTACGGCGTCAATATCTCCTGTGCGGACGCACTTCTGCACATCGGTCAGGCGCGTTCCGGCGGGGTGCTCCATCGCTCCCATCAAATACGGAACAAGCGGATGCATTCCGGCTGTTGTAAAAAGAACGGTTGGATCGTTTTCGGGGATTACCGAAGCCCCGGGGATTATTTTATGGCCTTTAGACTCAAAAAACTTAAGATACATGTCTCGGAGCTGATCCGCAGTAAGATTCTTCATAATTATTTTCTTCCTTTGCATCATATTTTACCAAATATACCTTCTAAAATGGTTTTTAATTTCACTCTATTCTTGAAAGAGAACATTTGATCAATATCGTAATCAGGAAATGGATGCGCTTTTATTTTGTCTTTCACTTGGGGACACTCCCCAAAATGAAGGGGAGCGTCCCCAAGGATTAATATGCACACAGGCCCTGCGCATTTAAGCGCAAGGCCTGCTTGTGTAGTAGAATTAGAGCTGAAGCGTTATTTGCCTAACGTCGCTCCTGCATGTGCACCGGTAGTGCTTACGCCCGCACCTGCAGAGGCGCCGCCAACATTAGCATTGACGCCTATACCGCATTTTGAACTGCGGCACTCTCCCGCATCTTTTTTGCACGCATTGCAGCAAAGCGAGCAACATCCCGATACTGCCATGACGATGGCAACAGCCATCACGACCATTATTGAGTTAACCTTCATGATTACCTCACTTTCATTGACTTTGTCGCCTCGGAAACCGTTCCCGATTTGACGACGAAATAATACTGCTTTTTTTGCAATGAAACAATTAGAAAACACGGTGTTTTGTTGGAATTACAACAATTCGACAACTTTTTTTTCGCCTTTATTTTTAAGACTTTCTGCAACAGCCTATACCTCAAAACACCCAGGAACGACTGTTTCTTCAACGCACCGTAATTATCTCATCCCACTTCGTTGTCGCACGCTTCGTAAGTTTCAGACGCTTCATATGCCACGAACGCTCACCTATGCCTTCCGCCGCAGAAAAAACCTTACCCCTTCCAAATCTTGCATTAAGCGCGTCAACCGCCTTGTAAAGTTTTGACTTGCAAACTTTTGGCTTCTCTTCGAATAAATCCGCCTGAATGGGGGCTTCGGATTTTTCAAGGCCAAAAAAGACAATGCCCGTCTTTCGATAGCGCATTCCCGGAATATACAACGACGCTACAACCGGACGGATTGCCGTCATCATTTCGTTCGTCGCATCAGTAAGCGCGGGGAAAACAACCGTCCTTTCAATACACTTCCCGCCTCCACCGTCAGCAAAAAGCTGGGCGTAAACATTGCACCCGCCCGCAAGCATCCCGTGACGGCGCAACTTCTCCGCAGCTTGAGACGTAAATGCGGCAATAGACTCCTCTATATCGCTCAATTCAGTTGCAGGAGCACCAAATGAGCGCGAACACGAAACAGAATCGGGAGCGGCATCGTAATCACGCTCCTCGTAGCAGGAAACGCCGCGCAATTCCATGGCAACACGAAGAAGTGTTATGCCGCCCAGTGTTTTGAGCAGCGAATCGCAAGCGTCTCGAAGATGACCTGCCGTAAAAATCCTCTCTGCCTTCAACTTAAGCACAAGACGCCGCCCTACGCCCCACACATCTTGAACCGGCAATGTATCAAGTATGCCCGCAGAATCTTCAGGCATTACAAATACACCTTCGGGGCGCTTTTTACCTATATGGTTGGCTATTTTGGCAAGCGTCTTTGTTGAAGCAAAGCCTACTCCGCACGGAATGCCCACCCACCTGAAAACCTTCGACCTTATATGCCTGCCGTAATCGGCTAAATCACCCAATGCCGATTTTGGAGGATATATAAACGCCTCATCAATCGAATACTGCTCAACGTCTACAGCTTCCTGCCGCAACACCGAGATCATCCGCCGAGACATATCGCCGTAAAGTTCAAAATTGGAGGAACAAAAAACGATTTCTCCCGACGCCTCCCGGTGCTTCAATTGAAAATACGGCGTACCCATGGCTACGCCGAGAGCCTTCAACTCATTGGACCTGGCCACACAGCAACCGTCATTATTCGACAAGACTGCAACCGGCCGAGCGCGAAGGCGCGGATTGAAAACCCGCTCGCATGAAACGAAAAAATTATTGCCGTCTACAAGACCGATCATTAGACGAAAATCTCAAAACCGATGAATGCACGCCGTCACCTTGCCGAAGTAGTCAAGTTCGTGTCCGGGACTGAGCCTTATAGGCGAATACTTTGCATTTGCCGGTTCAAGCCACACTTGCATCTGAGATCCTGCATCATCGGCATTCTTGCTCTTGCGAAACGTTTTAACCGTAAACTCACCGTCCACACAAGCTATAATCACATCACCGTTTGCCGGACGCAACGAACGGTCGACCACCAGTAAATCACCGTCGTTAATACCCGCGCCAACCATCGAATCGCCCTGAACCCTCACAAAAAAAGTAGCCGCCGGATGCCGTATCAGAAGTTCATTCAAATCAAGCGGCGACTGTGTGAACTGTTCTGCCGGCGAAGGGAACCCCGCCGGCACCGAACCTGAAAGAAGACATTGATTTTTTTGCCGCTCAGACACGCTTATTCAAAAAAGATTGAATTTGCACGCTTGCAGAACTGTACAGGAATACCCCACGGATCGCGGAGAATGGCCATGTGAAAAGACGGTGATTCGATATCAAGCTTCTCAAGCGTCGCTCCGGCAGCGACAAGACGTTCGGCATCGCGCTTGACATCTTCGGAAACGAAAGCGATATGAAGTGTCATTGAATTAACGGCCTTGTAATCGGGGGCTTCAGGAGTCTCGCCCGTACGATAAATCTCAAGCCCCATAACGCCGCTGTCGTCAAGTATAAACGCACTGCCGGGCCTGGAACGGCGGAAACCGAGATTACGGCACCACCAATCAATAACCTTATCTGGCTCTGCCACATCAATGGCTACATGTTCAAGTTTCACGTTAACCCTCCCCTAAAAAAACAAGCGCGACGCTGCCAATATGGCCACGCCGCGCAATTGCGTAAAAACCGGCTATCAGCCTTCCGCCGCAAGAGCGGCATCAACCTCGTCGGTGGTCTCCATGTTGTTGTAAACATCCTGAACGTCCTCAAGATCTTCAAGCATGTCGACAAACTTCTGAACAGCCTTGGCGGTTGCGACATCGCTGACGATTGCAGGCTGATTTGCAACAAGACCGATATTCGAATTCTCTTCGTCAACGGCGATACCTGCCGACTTGACAGCTTCGAGAACGGCGGTAAACTCGCTGGGCTGGCACTTTACAGTGAAACCGCCATCCTCAGAAAGCACATCCTCCGCACCGGCTTCGAGAGCAACTTCCATTACCTTGTCTTCAGTAATGCCGTCTGCCGCGGGAATCATAATCTGACCCATGCGATCGAAAAGACGCGATGCAGCACCCTGCTTGGCAAATTCAAGACCGTTCTTCTTGAAGACATTGCCCACCTCTGCGGCGGCGCGGTTCTTGTTGTCGGTAAGAACATTGACGACAAATGCAACTGCACCCTTGATGCCCTCGTAAGAAGCAGGTACGAGAACCTCGGACTCGATTTCTCCCGTGCCCTTCTTGATTGCACGCTCGATATTGTCGTTAGGCATCTGCGCAGCCTTGGCCTTTGCAATAAGAGTGCGGAGAGTGGGGTTATTGGCTGGATCGCCGCCCTTGGCCTTTACGACGATGGTGATTTCCTTGCCGAGCTTGGAGAAAATTTTACCCTTTCTCGCGTCTGCGGCACCTTTTGCACGCTTAATTGTTGCCCAGTGACTATGACCTGACATGTTGTAGACTCCGTTTCGCTTTTTTTGTTTTTACGTACTTATTTAAGTGAAAATGCAATATCAAACCTTATGACGATATGTGATACGCCCCTTACCCAAATCGTAAGGTGAAATTTCAACAGTGACTTTATCGCCAATGGCTATTTTAATAAAGAATTTGCGCATCTTGCCTGAAATATGCGCCAAAACTTCGTGCCCGTTTTCGAGCTGAACTTTATACATGGTAGCCGGAAGGACCTTTGTCACTACACCGGTTACCTCAATTGCTTGATCTTCT
>JAZOTG010000256.1:0-4436 GCA_045657505.1 Kiritimatiellia bacterium
CAGACGGCAACTGTTGCCGAGTTGCGCGAGCGTTGGCGCGTTATGCTTGGAAACGAATGTGCCCGCAATGGCATTGTGTTTCGTGACAACGAGAATCCTGCGACGGCGTTTGAGAATACAATTTGCGATTTGGCCGCGAAGTCTGCCGACGGACAGATGGTCTTATTGATAGACGAGTACGACAAACCGCTTTTGGGGCATTTGATGAAGCCGGACGTCACGGAGTTTCGCGATGCCCTGAAGGCATTTTATTCGGTAGTTAAAACTCAAGAGTCGAAGCAGCGCTTTACGTTTTTGACGGGCGTATCTAAATTCTCAAAGGTATCGATCTTTTCGGACTTGAATAACCTCAAGGACTGGACTATGCACCCGAAGGCTGCTACGCTTTTCGGCTATACTCATGATGAGGTTTTAAAGTATTTTCCTGGGCTCATTCATGAGTTGGCGTTAAATAATGGTCTTTCAGTTCAAGAAGCCTTTGAGAAAATCGTGAAGTGGTATGACGGTTACAAGTTTGAGGAGAATGCTCAACTTGTTATAAATCCCGTATCGCTTGGATGTTGTTTCGATAACGGCAAGTTTGCGGATTATTGGTCGAGTACAGCTGTTCCGACGTTCCTTATTGATATTCTCAAAAAGCATCCATTGGATTTTTCAGCTGTTGGTGTCAGCGAATCAACGCTCAATGCTTACGAACCCGATAAACCGCAGATTGTCACGCTCCTGTACCAGACCGGCTATCTGACCATTAAAGATTTTTGCCAGATTGGCGCATCCCGAATGTATGAATTAAGGTTTCCGAATCTCGAAATCGAAAATTCATTTCTCTCATGTTTGGCTAGTGCTTATACAGGTAAAGATGATGTCGCTTCGGCAAATTATGCGTTCATGGCAGCTAAAGCACTTTATGCGCATGATCCGCTGAAGTTTATTAAGGCGCTTAAGTCGTTTTTTACCGATATTCCTTACGATATGACTGATCGCCAGAACGAGCAGATGTGGCAGACTATAGTCTATGTTGTCTTACGCTCAATTGGCGTTAATGTAAACGGCGAGGTTAAGACGCACGACGGGCGGATGGATATGGTCGTTGAGCTTCCGAGCGACATTTACATTATCGAGTTTAAGCTTGATAAGCCGGCCTCAGAAGCGATGGAGCAGATAAAGGGTAAGGACTATGCCGGCAAGTACGCGCTTTCGGGTAAGCGCTTAACGCTCATCGGCATATCATTCTCATCTGAAAAGCGTACCATCGTTGAAGAGTTGGTGGAGAGCTGTTAGCGGTTATTTGTTAGCGGTATGAATCCGACGCGGCATGATTTTCTTAAAGGTGCGTTAGCCGCGCTCGGGTTCTCGGCGTTGCCGGGCGGGCTATTCGCGGCGCCATCCCGCTGGAAGCCGAAGAAGCTTCCGAACCTTGTTTTCGGAATTTTAAGCGATACGCATCTTCAGTCGGGTTGGGACGGGGTTACGCCACACGGAGGCTTCCCTTTGACGTATGTTACGAACGCGATGAAGCTTTTCCGTTCGCGCAACATAGATGCTTTTATGCATCTTGGCGATATGGCGCATCGCGGCAAAAATGTCGAAGCGCAGTATCATCGCGATATATTCGACAAATTCTTTCCGCGCGGTGTTCGCTCTTCCGATAATCGAAAGGTCGAAAAGCTTCTTGTGGTCGGCAATCACGAGCTTTACGGTGATGCCGACAGGAGGAGGCCGCCCGTTTTCTACGCAGGAGCTGAAGAAGGTGATAGGTGAGCCGCAGTTCAGCAGAAACGCAAAGGTAGAGGTCTTGTTGGTGCAAAATCCGACTGTTTTGCGTGTAAATATTCCACTTGCAGACGGAAATCCTGATTCGCGCGTGTACGCATACGATGTCGTGGTTATCGGCAAGGATCCGAGGAAGTGTCTTTTTAAGAGTGTTGTTTATTTTGAAGGTGTTAACCTTGGTGTCGGCCACGAACCGAACGGCGGTGTGACAACAGTGGATATTCTTCACGATGAATTGCCGGAGGGTAAGGCTTATACCATAGCAATAAGACCTATATCATCCTTGGGGACCAAGGGTTACGACGCTTGATATAGCGACACCGGCGACAACTGATGTCGCGGCGTTTGCGGCGACGGCGTTGAACTTTCCGCCGGAAGGCACCGTTATTCTGACTTCCGGCGGCGGAGCCTTTGGCGAGGGCCTTTACGCTATCTGTAAGATGAACGGAGTTACGGCGGCGGACGGTGCGAAGTTTGCGCCTTCAACCGGCGGATTTGACGCGGAGTGGATTGTCGATTGCGATATGCTTATGCTTGCCGTCGGTGACGTGAATAATACATGGACGGGCGCCGTGGGCGACGGAGACCTCTCCAATCCGCAGAATTGGTACGGCAAAAAAATTCCGACGAGCGGTACTGCTACCATCAACAGCGGAGCGGAAATCACACTGACTAAAGGCGACACGTTTGCCCCAACCTCGATCACATTTGGCCCGGGCTGCGCACCCGTAACGATCAACGGCGGTAATCTTACCGGTATCGTTGCCATCACCAACCTCTCGTCCGTCGTGCAGACCATCAACTGCCCGATTATGTTCGCGGATAACTACCGAGTCCATTGCGCGAGCGCAGCGGTGAACTTCTCAGGCGGTGCGACGGCGACGTGTCCTGTTTCTGATATGACGGACAACGCCGCCTCTCGTGCACTGACCGTCAACATCACCTTCACGGAGGACTGGAAGGTCACGGGTTCCATGAACAACAAATACACCGTGCCAAGCGGTTCGCGGCTCTGCGGCGAGCATCTGACGGGCAACGTGGACAATAAGACGTTTCTCTGCGTCCAGGCGGGCGGCTATACCGAGTTCGATTCGATCCTAACAGGCAAGGCGCTCGGCCGCGTGTCCGTGCAGGGCGAACTGGTCGTTCATGACAAATGGATCGCCACTGCAACGGCGAACTACAACCACATCGGTGAAGATAACAGCAGTACTGAAACCGGTATTTTGCGGGTGAGCGGACTTTGGAAGGGCGACGACACCCATGAGATGGACAAAGACCTTTACGTGAAGGTCAAGAACATCTATATCGGCAAGGACGGACTTGGCGCAAAGAAACAGGACTATGCCATAAGATTTCAAGCCAATAAGATTGGAGGATACCTGATCCATGCAACGGAGGACTTTGAGATATTCAGTCCTCTCAGTTCGAACAACCCGGCTGACTGGGGGTTGAAATTCGAGCAGCCAGTCACGCTTGATACGTCCGGGCATACGATAACCTGGACAGGCGGCGCACAAGGGACAGAAGATGGCAAGGTTACCAAGACCGGCGAGGGAACGCTTGTGATGAATCCGTATGGCTCAAGTATGACTGGCGCGTGGACGGTGGAAGAAGGTACGCTCGCACTCGCGAAGTCCGGCGCGACAGGCACGGGCGCGGTTACGGTGAAGGACGGTGCGGCGTTAGAAGTGGCGCAGTCCGGTTCCGTGGCGCTCGGCGGCAATTTGACGCTTGAAAACGGCGCAATCCTCGCGTTTAACTTCACGAAGCGTGCCGTTGCCCTGCAGATCGCCATTGCTGAAGGTAAGATGCTGACGGTGAAAGGTGCAGTGAAGGTAAAGATTCCCTCCAGTGGACGCGGCGATACGCCAGAGGACTATGCCCGGGTTTCCGACTTGACGCCATACGATCCAAAACGCATCGGGCTTTTCGTTACGAAGGCGGAAGTCTCGCCGTGGGTTATCGTTGAGCTCGCAGGTGATGTTTCCGTTTCGGGCATAACGGTTGTCGGGGATTCGCGCGGACTTACGGCGTGGGTGTCGCAGGACGGTGCTGAATGGCGAGAGGTTGCGTCGAAAGGCGGCGATGAAAAGCATTGGAGGATAAACCTCAGCTCTAAATCTCCTCATGCGAAGTTCGTAAAGCTTGGTCGTGTCGACGGCGAAAAGAAGCTGCTTAGTCTTATAAAGGTCCTCGTGTACGGGAAGCGGTTGTTTTGAGGAGTGAAGGGAAGAGGGATAAAATGAAAAAAAACGATAGTTGTTTTAATAGCGGCAGTGTCCGTATTTCTTGGTTGTGTCGGGCCAAAATCAGAGGTCTATCCGAAAAAGCCTCTCAAGGTTGCGGTATTTGTGGATGCCGGGGCTAGAAGCACAGGCGCGTTTCGCTGGCTGGAAATTACAGCCCGGTCCAAGAATGTCATTGCCGTGCCGGTTGATGGGGAAGCGGTGCGAAACGGTGCGCTTGATTCGATGGATGTACTTGTGATGCCGGGAGGTTCTTCGGTAATCGAGGCTAAAACTCTTGAAGAGAAGGGGCGCGGAAAGATCAAATCCTTCGTCAGGAATGGCGGCGGATATATCGGCACTTGCGCCGGTTGCTGCCTACTTATGGAGCCGTCGAAAGGTCATCCCGATATGCTTCACAATTCCGATTGCGCG
>JAZOTG010000257.1:0-8963 GCA_045657505.1 Kiritimatiellia bacterium
TTCTGGGAAGCGTTCTTCATTGCGCTTGACGGACTGATTCATAACCCGCGTCTCAACTCCATAAAGTGCGGCAAGATCCCAGTCGACCATCACCTGTACACCGCGAACAGTGAAGATGCAGTCGCGAATCGTCCGTCCGCCTTCAAAAGGTATAATGCAACCCTCCGTCGATTCAATAATTGCAGAATTCTTTGTCCGCTTCATTTCACACAGCCCCTCTTCACCACAGCAATCTTACCCGTTAAACTATAAATCTTGACCGGCTTATCCGAATTTGGAATGTGCAAAAAAATGCACATTGCTTTTCAGATCCAACTCCCCCTCTGCATCACATGCCATCGCAATCTCCTTTCTCTTCCGCCCCATCATTATGCACGACATCCATAATATCGCCTACATTACACCGAAGCGCGGTACAAATTCGTGATATTAAATCAGCGGAAATACATTCGTTTCGGGAGAGCCTTGCAAATGTAGACGAGGATGCACCGATTGCCTTTCGCAATTCGGTACGCGTCATATCTTTATCAATCAATAATTTCCAAAGTTTCTTATAAGATACGCTCACGATAGAAATTCCTTCTGTTCAATTTGCCCCAATTGTATCATATTTTAATCTATGGATAAACCGTTGATGAAACATTAAGTTTACTTTTCCGAACATTGCATTTCCTATACGCCACTGTCAAAATACACTCTTGTATCCTGTATCAGCAACCTCAAAATAAAAGATGGCGCAGTCGTTTGGGGACACTCCCCAAACGGCATATAAGTCCGAAGTTCACCGCCTACTTGTTTTTTCCAAGCCCTTTTGCGATTACAATCACAACAAACAACGCAAAAAACACAAGCAGAATCTCTCCTGTCATATCGGCTATGTTGAAAACGAAGCGCAGCGAGGACGGAATACACACTCCTTCATGCCTCAATAAATCAGGCACAAGCCCCAGCACCGAAACTCCGACCGCGATAAATGCCAGCGACAGCATTATGATAACCGGAATGCCTAATGCTTTTTTGACCTTTCGCTTTACGGCGCTCAGCTTGCCGTTGATGGCCGGGCGAGAGCCGATTGCCGAAACAACGGGAGCGGTGCCTGATCTTGGCACCATAATTTTGCCTGAACCCGTTCGAGGGAATGGAGTTGTGCGAATTACCGTATTGCGCACTCTTTTATGGACGGGAAGAGTATTGTTGAGAGAAGCGATTGCCCTTTTTACAGAGTTTTCGGGAATGACGGCGTAAATTTCAGCGCTTATTTCACGCGTAGTCTCATCTCCCGTAACCAGAACTTCACGGATGCCAGGCAATGCCTGAATCCGCTCTTCTATCTCCTCGGGCGCAATTTTTTTACCGGAAGAAAGCACAATCGTCCTGGAAGCGCGCCCGGTAATCCAAACAAAACCGTTCTCGTCTATATGGCCGTAATCTCCCGTGCGGAACCAACCGTCCTTGGAAAGCACCTGTGCAGTCCCTTCTGGATCAAGATAATACCCTTTCATCACATTCGGACCGCGAATCAGAAGAATACCGTCATCAGAAACTTTCAACTCCGTCTCCGGCAAATCGCAGGCGCGTCCTGCACTACCAACATGAGGATCTTCCCCTACGGTGGCAATAGAATACAAGGCCGTCGTTTCGGTAAGACCATAGGCCGTAAGCGGCTGTATGCCAAGCGCAAATAGGTTTTCGTAGACTCGTCGAGCAAGCGGAGCTCCCCCGATAAGAATCCAGTCGATGGAAAATCCAAACGCCTTTTCCGCCGACGGAGCGCGTCTTGAGATTTTTTCGGCAAGTATCTCTGCTAATGCCGGCACAAGACATATGCAATTTACGCGAAATCTTTCAACCGCGTCGTATAGTCGGCGAAAATCGGGACACACACCAAGCGCCACCGACTGCGAAAGCATAAAGTAAGTCGCACATACGCCAAAAATGTGATGCAGCGGGAGAACCATCAAGGACTTGTCTCCCGGCTTCACTTTGAGCTGCCTCTTTGCATATTCGCAAAACGCCGCCATTGCGCGGAGCGTCAACTCCGCGCCTTTGGGCCTTGACGTAGTCCCACTCGTAAACACGATCATGGCCGTTTTCGCATCATCCGGAGGCGGCATATCGAAAAGGCTCTTTCCACCCGCCGCCAGCGACTCCCTTCCGCGGTTGATATATTCTTCGGAACGGCGCGAGCCAAACTCCGCTATCTGAACGCCGGGAGAAAGTTTTACGGCCTCCTTTGCCTTTTCCGCGTAAAGAGCGGAATGAACAAGCGAAATGGCACCTGTAAATTTAAGTCTATCGGCAATTTCTGATGCAGAAAGGCTCGTCTCCATAGGCACAACCGTAGCGCCGGAAAAAACGCAGGCGATGTGCGCCGTGATCCACTCGTATGAATTCTCGCCGAGCAGGGCCACGGTTCCGCAATTCGCGTGCATTCTAACCACCCAAGCCGTCGCGTCAATATCATCGGCAAACTGACGCCATGTTATGGGCACCGAGCGGTCGCCGGCGGCTATCATAAACGCCGTGTGATCGGGTCGGCTGTTCCGGTTAAATTTGAATGCCTCAAAAAGTGATTCCATGACTCACGCGTTTCTTTCCGTTGACAAATCGCTCTTCGCACCCCCGCGGTCAAGCACATATTCACGCATGCGCTGGAAAACAGCGTAAAGCGGCGGCACGAAAACAATACCGACAAGCGTTGCGGCAAGCATGCCCCCGCATGTACATATGCCGATGGCCTTCATGGCGCCGGCACCAGCGCCCGTTGCGAAAACGAGCGGCAAAACTCCAATAACAAAGCTCCACGCCGTCATCAACACAGCGCGGTACCGCAGATTAGCGCCATTGACGGAAGCCTCGACAACGGACTTGCCGGCCTCGCGCTCCTGTTTGGAGAATTCGACCATCAAAATAGCGTTCTTCGCCGCCAAACCGATCAGCATTACACAACCGAGCTGGGCATATACCGAAAGCGGCGTATTCGTCACCCACAATGCGACAAATGCCCCTGCGAGCGCAAAAAACACCGACAGCATAACTGAAATGGGAATCGTCCAGCTCTCGTACTGCGCGACAAGGAAAAGATAGGCAAATACGAGCGCGGCGGCCATCAACCAAAACAGGCGCCCCTCATTTTCTTTTTCCTGCAGCTGAACAGGGCCCCACTCGATCATATACCCCTTCGGCAACTCGATTGACTCTATCAGATCCATAATAACCGATGATGGCACGCCGTCTGCGGGATTTACATCGCAACTCGCGGCCATCATCTTGTTATAACTCATCGTCTCGCGGGTTCCCCCGACGTATTCCACGGAGCCTACGGATGAAATCGGAACCGATTCGCCGTTTGCCGTAGGAATACGCACGGAGAGAATATCGGCAAGCGAAGTGCGCTGATCGGGATCGTTCTGAAGCTTCACTTCGTAAACGCCGCCTTTCATGTTGAAATCGTTAACATAAAACGATGCGAGCTGGTTTTGAAGAGTTGAAAATACGACTTTGGGCGAAAGACCGAGAAGTTCCGCTTTGCGGCGGTCGAGTTTCAGCTCGAGCTGCGGCGTAGCGGCGGTAAATCCGTGTACCGCGCTTTTCACCCGCGGGTCAGCGCGCAGCTTTTCAATTACAGCGTCAGCCGCTTCCATAAGTTCCGTCGGCGTCGCGCCGTCTATTGCGCAAAGGTTGAACCCGACGCCGCTTGACCCGCCCAGCCCGCGAATGGCGGCCGGCTGCGTCAAAACAAACTCGCCGGCATACAGATCGCTTACCGAATCTTTAAGCTTGGACATGATTTTATCAATCGCCAGGTCAGGGCTGCTGCGCCTATCCCAATGCTCGAGACGGAACCAGATCACTGCCTGATTCTCGCCCGTTCCCCACATATTACTGCGCCCGCACGTGGAGGAGATCGACGAAAGGCCCTTCACGTTGGCCGAACGCGCATGCACTTCATCAACGACTGCAATCGTGCGCTCCATTGATTGACCTTCCGAAAGCCGGATATTCATACCTATATAGCCGCGATCCTCTTTCGGCAAAAACGCCGTCGGCACCTTCCCGGAAACGAACCACAGCCCGGCGAGGGCAGCAACAAAGAACAAAAGCGTCAAGAAGACGCGGCGCACAAAGAAGCCGACGAATTTCAAATAGCCGCGCCGGCACACATCCAGCGTCCAGTTGAACGGCATGAGCAACAAACGGCGGCGGCCCGACTGCGGGGCCTTCAAAATGGTGGCGCAAAGAACGGGAGAGAGAACTATCGCCACAACGGTCGAAAGGCAGAGCGCCACACACATCGTAACCGCAAACTGGACATACATCATTCCGACCATTCCGCCGTAGAACACAAGCGGAAGATAACAGGCCAGCGTCACGAGCGTTGTCGCGATTACCGCCCCCGTAATCTGCGTCATCGATTTTGCCGCGGCCTCCCTGGCCGAGAGCCCTTCGCGCTCCATCAGCGCCTGCGTATTCTCAACCACCACAATTGCATCGTCGACAAGCGAGCCGATAACAAGTATCAGCCCGAACATCGTCAGCACATTGATCGTGTAGCCCAGCACATACATAAATGTAAACGTGCCGACAAGCGAAATCGGGATGGCGATGGCCGGGACAAACGTCGCACGCCAGTCCTGAAGAAAAAGATAGGTGATTACAATAACGAGAATCAAAGCGACCACCAACGTGTTGAACATCTCTTTCAAAAAGACTCTCGTGAACGCCGTCGTATCATCAGCCAAAACCCCCTCTACCCCGGCGGGCATGCGAGCAATCCATTTCTCGACCTCCTTTTTCACGCGCTCGGCCGTTGCGACGGCGTTCGCCTCCGGAGTCTTGTACACTGAAAGCGAGACCGCCGGACGCTCGTTGAACTGCGTGCGGATCGTGTAGCCTTTCGCCCCCAACTCCACGCGCGCAATATCCTTTACGCGGATCTGCGCCCCCGTCTCCGGATTGGTCCGGACAATAATATTTTCGAATTCCTCCTTTGACTGAAGACGCCCCTTCACATTCAGTTTGAATGTCAGGTGGCGATTGGCGTATTCACCGCCAACCGTTCCCGCCGCCGCCTGGATATTCTGTGACTCAATGGCGGACTTGATCTCTGCTATTGAAATGTTCAACCCCGCCAGACGCACAGGATCGAGCCAGATGCGCATAGAATACGTCCGCCCGCCCGTTTCCACCAGCGCTACGCCGTCCATGCGCGAAATGGCGTCCGCCACCTGTTTTTCAACAAAGTTCGACAATTCCAAAATGTCCACTTCGCGCCCGTCGGTCATGAACATATACATGACCATTCTGTCTTCCGGACGCTTCTTTACGGTAATGCCGCTTTGCGTGACCTCGCTCGGAAGCTTCGGCTCCGCACGCTTCACGGCGTTCTGCACATTGACAAGCGCAATATTTGACGGTACCCCGGGGCGAAACACACAGTAGCAGTTGTACGCTCCCTTGTCATTGCAGTTTGACTTGTAGTACCAGATGTCCTCGACGCCGTTTATCTGATCCTCCAAGACCTGTCCGACCGAATCGTTCAACACCTTCGCGCTCGCGCCGGTATAATTCGCCGACACCGTAATCGTCACTGGTGTAATATTCGGATATTCGGCAACCGCCAGCCGGCTCAGACTTATTGCGCCTACAAGCGTAATCACAATCGCCACGACCCATGCCGTGCGCGGATGCGAGATAAAATAAGACGACAGGCTCGGGTAGACCCGCATCAAACGATCGCGCATGCTCATGGCGCCGCCTCTACTGTCATTCCGCGTGACACCTTATGCGCTCCGTCGGCCACTACGCGCTCGCCTTTTTTAAGGCCTTTTTCAACAAGCACCCAGTCTTCGACAAGATCGCCGCGCGCGATAGAACGGCGCGAGACGACGCCGCGTTCATCCAGAACCCAGACATACGGGCCCTGAATATCCTGCAGAATGGCGCTCGGCGGCACCGCAGGGCGCATCGCACCCTTCTTTGACGCGAGCGTTACGGAAACCGTTCCGCCCGGACGCAGCATTCCCTCGGCATTCTCATACTGGAAAAAGACCTGAATAGTGTCCGTCAACTCGTCGGCCGTGTTTTCGACATAATCGAACGATCCCTTGCCCGAAAACGCCGCTCCGTTCGCAAGCGAAACGGAAGCGCTCGCCTCTTCCCGAAGACGACGGCTCACGCCGCCGAACAAACTCAGAAATTGACTGTTGGAAACCGAAAAGCGCACCCTAATCGGTGAAATCTGCACAATGGAAACAAGCGCATTGCCTGCAGCCTTCGCGTAATTGCCGCGCGTCATTGCGGTTGATCCAATTTTCCCTGAAATCGGCGCGACAATTGTACAATGGGCCAAATCGTCCTTTGCCGCGATGAGATCGGCCTGCGCCGCAGCGTAGGCCGCACGCGAAGAATCACGTAGCGACAAGGCGTTATCGACAGCGTCCACCGAAACCGCGCGCTTCTCAAGCAGTTTCTT
The DNA here is from genome assembly GCA_045657505.1 of Kiritimatiellia bacterium. Taxonomy (GTDB): domain Bacteria; phylum Verrucomicrobiota; class Kiritimatiellia; order RFP12; family UBA1067; genus UBA1067. Next base: position 6,476 of record JAZOTG010000257.1, read on the forward strand.
GTGCCTCTCATACGACAATTCCGCATACGAAACATTGGCCTTGCACTCGGCGACCTTTGACTCTGCGTTCCTCACGGCCGCTTCATACTTGACAGGGTCGAGACGATAGAGAACATCGCCCTCCTTGACGTAAGCGCCATTATCAAAGCACACTTCAAGAATCTCACCCGACACCTGCGGGACTACATTCACTTGTGCAATTGGCACCACGCGCCCCGGATAGGTTGATACTTTCATATCGGGACGCTCAACAACTTCAACGACCGGCAACGTAATCGTCGCCGCCAGAGCGCTTTGACATAGAAGCGCAAAAAAAAGTGATTTAGTCATACGAAAAGTATACCATATTATACGCAGGGACACTCTCCATTAAACGGGAGAATGTCCCTGTCGAATGACGGATGCGCTCGCGATGACACTAACGGATTTTCACAAACAAAATAAGCAAAATCGGCATTACAACAAGCTGTATAAGAATAAACCGCATCAAAACCTGCGCATTTGTCCAGCCGAGATTTTTTTTGCAATGGTCGTGAAGCGGGAAGCGTATCTTGCGTATGGTGGCTCCCTCGCCGATATTCATGCCGAGTTTCTTTGCGATGCGAAGCAGGACGAGTTTAAGCAACCCGCCGCCGCCGTTTACAAGAACGACCGGTGAAAGCGCTATAATCAGAAACGGATTGCCCGCCACCAGCACTGCGGTCGCGACAAGAATGCCAAGGAAGCGACTGCCTGCGTCGCCCATAAGAATTTTCGACGGCTCGGCGTTAAACCACAAATACCCGCCGAAGGCGCCGGCGACGACAGTAACCACGACCGCCCACGACGCCGCCAGGGAATTGCACGGCAACAGCAGATAATCGGCGACCGGCTTGTAGCCGACAACGACATAAAGCATCAACGCCAGCATAACAAGCGTCAAAAGCGTAAGCGAACCGGCCAACGCGTCAACGCCGTCCGAGCAGTTTGTCGCATTCATTGTAAACCAAAGAAGAAACGCTGCCGAAGGGACATAGAGCCAGCAGGACACGGACACAAGGCTCTTGGTGAACGGAAGCCATATCTCCATCGCCCCGCCCTTTGAATGCCCCAGAAATATAAATACAGCAATTGCGATGGAAACGACGGCGTCAAGGAGACCTTTTTTAAGTTCGCCCCACGGAACGTCCGAGCGGTCGTCAAGATATCCGAACAGCATGGCGAAATAAATCGCCAAAATAACCATGGCGTCCCAGAATGCCAGCGGCGCAAACAAGAATATGACCGGCAGAGCGATCAACGTAACTATTACGCCGGCGCCCGTAGGTTTGCCTGCTGACTTCATACCGTCCTTGCCAAGTATCGCCTTGCCGTGATCGCGAGGAAGCAGATGCCAGCACCTCGGCAAAATAAAAAGAGCGAGCAGCAGGGCTACAAACGCGCCCGCCGAAATCAGCAGCAAATGAGACTGGAAAAGACGAAACGGACCCCAGTACGGCGTCAACAGGCGAGAAAGTTCATACAACATTTTAAACACTCCTTAAATTGAATTATTAAGACCGGGGCTTAAGACCCCTGTCGGAATAAAAGACTTTCCACAAAAACAGGCCGCGTGCCGGCGCCGTCTCCACGCGCGCAGTTCGCGGAGCTGCGGCCAAAAGCAGTTCCTTTACCGCTTGCGGCTTTTCGCCGCCCTTGCCGACAGTCAGCAGAAAACCAACCATGGAACGCACCTGCTTGTACAGGAAGCCGTCGCCCTTTACAATAAAGACAAATCCGTGACGGCCGGATTTTTTAACCTCGAAACTGAATATATTGCGAACAGTCGACTCAAGCTCCCGATTGGGATTTGCGGCAAACGAAACAAAATCATGGCGCCCGACGAAATACGACGCCGCCTCACGCATGGCCTCCAGATCAAGTTTGCGGTGAGTATATGTCCAATACGGGACAAGATGAGGCGGCATTATCGCGCCCTGGTACACATGATAGCGATACTCCTTGCCCTTTGCCGAAAGCCTCGCGTCAAATCCCTCGCCGGCATACGATGCCTTAAGGATGCGCACCGATTCAGGCAGTCGCGAATTCAACGCCTTTACTAAATTTTCGGGAGGTATAGGCTTGGTCAGATGAAAATGCGCCACAAAGCCTTTCGCATGCACACCGGCGTCAGTCCGTGAACTGCCAAACACACGCACGCTGCCGCGCTCTATATGCGCGAGAGCCTCCTCCACGATCTGCTGTATGCCGATTGCGTTTTCCTGATACTGCCAACCGGAATACGCCGTTCCGTCATAGGCGATGATCACCTTAAATTTACGCCTCACTGTCAATCCCGTTTAAACAATTTTTTCAATTCCGCCGCACGCGATTTATCGGCGACAAGCACATTGCCCGCTGTTGACACGACAATCAAATTCTTAACTCCAAGGAGAGAGAGTTTTGCTCCCCGCGCTATGCAAATGTTTGACTCAGACTCTACCGCAGTGAAGTCGGATCGTAGCCATGT
>JAZOTG010000258.1:0-2016 GCA_045657505.1 Kiritimatiellia bacterium
TCATGACCGTTCATCCCGGGTACGGCGGCCAGAAGTTCATAAGCGGTTGCCTTTCGAAGGTTAGGGCGCTGCGTGCCTTGAAGCCCGGCCTGGATATTATGATCGACGGCGGCGGAAACGCCGACACCATACCGCTTGCCGCTGAAGCCGGCGCCAACCTGTTTGTGGCGGGTAGTTATCTTTTTGCGCAGAACGACATGGCCGCTGCAGTAGGCGGTTTGCGCAGTAGTGTTGAAGGGATTTTGAAATGAGAAGAATCGTTCTTGGCGTGACCGGTTCGATAGCTGCGTACAAGGCGGCCGAGCTTGTCAGGCTTTTTGTGAAAAACGGCGACGATGTTCATGTCGTGATGACCGGCGCCGCGTGCGAATTTGTAAGACCTCTGACGTTTCAGACGTTAAGCCGCAATCCTGTTCTGGTCGATCAGTTCGCGCCGCCGGTTTCATGGAAGCCTGAACATATTTCTTTAGCCGAGTGCGCCGATCTTGTCGTCGTGGCTCCCGCTACCGCAAATACAATCGCCAAAATGCGCTATGGCATCGCGGACAATCTTCTTACCGCTACGCTTCTGGCGACCCGAGCCCCCGTGGCGGTGGCCCCCGCAATGAATGACGGCATGTGGGAGAGCGCGGTCACGCAAGATAATATCGCCGCACTGCGCGAGCGCGGCGTCAGGATAATCGAGCCCGAAAACGGCGAACTTGCGTGCGGCACATCGGGCAAAGGGCGTATGATGGAAAGTGAAGCAATATTCAAGGCCTTGAAATGAAGACATTTGTTGTAATCCCCACCTATGACGAAAAGGACAATGTGGCTTTGATGTCTAAGGCTCTGTTCGCTTCAGACCAGTCGCTTGAAATACTTTTTGTCGATGATAATTCCCCTGACGGAACAGGCGATGTTATTGAGGAGCTTATAAGGGGCGATTCGCGCATTCATTGCCTCCATCGGAAAAAGAAGGAAGGCCTTGCCAAGGCATATCTTGCCGGCTTCAGGCGGGCCATTGAATTGGGGGCCGAAAGGATAGTCCAGATGGACTGCGATTTCAGCCACGATCCGGCGGATGTGGCGCGGCTGATGCGCGAGGACTGCGATCTTGTTATAGCATCGCGCTACGTCAAGGGGGGCTCTACGCCAGGCTGGCCGTTTAAGCGGCGTTTAATATCGCGCCTCGGCGGCATTTTCATACGTATTGTAACTGGACTTGCCGTCAAAGACCCCACTGGAGGGTTTAAGTGCTGGAAGGTTTCGGCGCTTAATGCGATGGAGTTCTGGAAGATAGAAAGCGCAGGCTATTCGTTTCAGCTTGAGATGAATCACAGGGCATGGAAGAGCGGCCTTTCAATCAAGGAGATCCCGATAAAGTTTGTCGACAGGACGCGCGGGTATTCTAAAATATCGCCTGCGATTGCGGTTGAGTCGATAAAAATATCATTGCGTTTGAGGTTTGGCGGCGTTAGGGCGGGCGGCAGATGACATTGTCCTCTTATATATTGCTTGCCGCGGCCATTACCAATTTTTCCGGAGTGGTGACGTTTGAGCGCGGCGACATACCTTTTTATTTTCTCAGGGACGATTCGGGCACAAACTGGCGTGTAAAAAAAATAAAGGGCGTCAAAGCCGGGGCGGGCGATGTTCTGCAGGTGTCGGGCGAAAAAGAGTTTTCGTCCAAACCGAGGTTGATTACAACCGAGATAAAAAAGCTGAACGCTGAAAAAGTTGAAATTCCCGCACCGGTCGACATGTCGATTGAGGAGCTTTTTGCAAAAGTTACTCCCTACGGCAACCCAAACCTGTACGGCGGAAGGTTTTCAACAGAAGGTTTGCTTCGCGATATAAACCGCCGGCAAAACACTACGCAACTGCTGGTGGGCGAGGGGAATATGAACATTCAAGTCGAGATGCCGTGGGCGCTTGATGTTTCATTGCCAAAGGATTTTGTGCTTGGCGCGAGAGTGCGTGTAACCGGTGCGCTTGCGTACACCTCTATCGAAAATCTCATGGAGGGCAAGTTTG
>JAZOTG010000259.1:0-4315 GCA_045657505.1 Kiritimatiellia bacterium
ATCGCCCCCGGCTCGAAAGCCTTGCGTGCATCAATTCAAAAAAGTGGGATAAGGGTGAAGGGTCGGACCCTTTTGTCTAATATTTTTCGTCAATCCTGAATAACCGATTACCCGGATTACCGGCATCGATGCTCATGTTCAAGGTTTGACCATTTTGCAATGGAACTCTTTAGCGAATCACCACCACCGTGCCCTTGCGCGGCGATCGGAACATGAGATTATTCCCGGACACGTAGAATTTCGCTCGCGGCGAGAGTTTAGCGTTTGCTGCGGCAAGCACCATACCAATGCGCCGATTGTCTATACCCTCATCTGTTTCAACCAGCGTTATTGTTCCACCGGTATAATCGCAAAACTCCCGACAGTCGGCGGTAAGTATCGAGTTTGCGCTAAAAGACAGACTTTTTACGTGGACCGGAGCTTGTTTCCAGCCCTTGCGCGGAATCCCAAAATGAAGCCGTGCGAAGTTATCTAAAGACATAGTGCCGTATGATACAACAGATGCATTATCGCCGGCAATATGGACAGTGCTATTTGAAACCGAATTGACGTATTGGCTATCAGGCATGTATCCAATACGCATACCTGTATCGCTGGTAACGGATAAGGACGAATTACTAACAAACAGCGTATTGTCCCGCGCAGAAATGCTCAAACTCTTGAGTTCGGCCACCGCTCCATCAAAAAGTTCCAGCGAATTTCCCTGGCTTCTCAAAGAAGTCTGGGTGCCCAAGTGTGCGTGCTGGCCAGATGCTAGAGTGGCATTGCGCACAATGAAACGGTTGCCAGTGGAATTGGTTGCAAAATAATACTGTCCTCCGATACTCACTCCTTCTTCCATCAAGATTATATTACCCGATCCGGCACCAAAGGGATCAAACGCATCATTACTGAACGAAACCCTCGTATCTGCGCCAGAAATTCGCAGCACATTTCCAGTGGAAGAGGCGTTGACACCAACATCAAAGCCGCCCTTGCCGGAGAAAGAAACGACACCGTCTATGATTTCCGCGCGGTTGCAGCATCCAGAAACACCAATCTTAAGCGAATTTCCGCTACGTATTTCAAGTTTCGATCCAGATAAGACTTTCAGAACATTATTAGAAGAATCTGACTGATTTCCCAGCAATACACTACCGCAACTGCCTGTAGCAGAAGAGAAAGTTGCATAATTGCAATAGCTTAAATTGCCTACAATAAGCGAACCGGATGAATACCAATTGGCTCCATCTTCAAGTTCTAAGCCGCATCCATACGCCAATGCGGAATTTCCTAATTCAATTCCGCCGGTATCGGCTCTTGTGCCACGTCCTGAAACGCAAATTGCGCTATCAAATCCAGATCCTGTAGCCAAGCTGCCAACCTGCAGTGCGCCACTCTCAAAATGAGCGCCCTGTCTAATTTCGATTCGGTTATGCGGTACGCGATGCCCATAAAGCGAGGTCCCGCCTAACTTTAGAAGCGAACCAACTCCCAACACCTCGATTCGATTATTGCCAACTTCCGATACGCCTTCTTCATACGTCTCGTTAAAACCGTCGCCCTGGATCATTCTGCCGATAGATACCAGTTTTGATCCTCCGCTAATAGTTATGAGAGAATTACTTGCGTAGTTGCCGTATGCCGGGTACAAATTATCGGCATAAATCTCAGCACCATTGGTGAGTTTTACTTCGGTACTGCGATCATAATGCGCCCCATAAAACTTGCCGGCATTAGTGATGATACAACCACTAAATTCAATAGTATGATTATCCTGGGAACTCGTGTTTGCCCGTCCGCAGACAACATAGCCTTTGTTCGCCAAATACCATCTGCCGCCGGTCATTTTATAACTTGCGCCGTCTTTGGTGAATTCCATCGCCGTCGAGGAAGAATTAAGCGTAACGGTGCGCAAAGTCCCATCGTCCGTCGTTAGATCAATAAAAGAACCGGATGCGGTAATGACCAGACTGCCAATGGACATATCGGCACTGGCGCAAAAAGCTGGATCAACCGCCCATCCCGAGAGTTTCAAAACATCGTCACGGCCGGGCAAGGATGAATAATCGAGACTCTCCCAGTATGAGAGCGAAGCGATGTCGCCTTGAACTGATGCATTGAAATCTACCGCCGGCAGGGAGAGAGACAAACCCAAAACCGCAGCGACTATAGATATATTTTTTTGCATGGTGCAATCCACTTATTTCGCCAGAATCTTCTCGTTTACCTTATCGAGTACTTCCGGCACCTTCAACCATGTATGGGTTTCCGTTCCTGGAATACGGGTGTTCATGGTTCGTGAATAGGTATCGATAAGCTCTTGTGGATGAGCAATTCTGTAGTCTATCAGCTCCTGCGCCGCCTTGCTGAGCGCATCTTTATCCTTGCCCCGCCCCGCCGAAAGAAAACGGTATACTAACACATACTGCTTTGCGCGGATTATGAGCGTTTCAAGCCGTTTACGCGCAACTGGACAAGTAACCCCTTGTTTCATCGCCGCTTCCAGCACAGCCAAGTCACCCTTGAGAGCCTCCTCCGTGTGAGGACGCAACTGATAGAGCGCGTGCTGCGAATCATCAAGCATATTGCGCTTCCCTGCCTGGATACGGACGGTTTCGTCTGACTTCTCGCGGCGTTCGCGTATCCGGCGATAATATTCACCGACGGCATCTGAAGCCTCGCCGTACGCACCGCAATACTCCGCCATGAGCTCTTCAAATGAAAGATTTGGTTCGGCAATAAGACGTACGGCAAGGTAACATTCGATCAAAGTGGGGAAGCGCCCCATGTAGGCGCAATAATCAACGCCAATCATGCCATTGTCGCGACAGTAGCTGAATATATCGTAGAGCATTTTCTCCACCCCGCGCGGGAGGCTTTCGGTGGAGCAGTGGAAGTTGGGACGGAGAAAGAATTTCTTCACCCCCGCCTTCTTCCACCCAGCGTAGAAGGATCGCCAATCATCAGCAAAAGTAGGCACCGTGCCGAATATCATGTTGTCTGGGTATTCAAGCCGTTCGCGGCGCGGCGGATGACGGTAGAAGGAGTAGATGTAGGTGACGATCTGCACATCCGAACGCACCGCCATCGCTTTTTTCGTCACCCGGTTATAGAAATTGACGTAGCGGTCTGTCTTATGGTCGAGGAACTTCTCCCCCGACAGATCCGCGTCCAGCGCCACGCATCCGGCGCAATGGCAAAGCCCGCCCCCATCATTCTGGCAGATGTTCAGATAACGAGGAGCCCCCTCGGCCTTCCAGTCTGCGATAATCTGATCTACCACCTCATCATTGGAAACACAGAGCATGACCCGGTGCGGCGCATAGCTGTTGCCGCGCACACCTTTAGCGTCAAGCGCCAGCAGTTTAGGGCGCGACGAGACGAAGCGCTCCTGCCAACCGATGAACGCATGGCCATAGGGAAAAATGTCTCTTGAGAAATTAAGATTACGCTGATACCAGCAACTGACATCGGCGGCAAGTTTTTTGGCGCTCGCTTCATTATGGCAAATCGGCTCAGGCACTTGCACATTTTTCCCGTTAAGCAGCGGCAAATGAAACTTCACAGTATTGGCAACATTGACGCTACGCACGCGAGCGATGTTGTAATGCGGCGAATAGACACCTGAAGCACCTTCGCGCGGCTTATACTCCGACGGCAACTTCGGGCAGACGATACCCTCGTCACCGGGATATATCCATCTAAAACCTAATTCCTTCGCCAAAAACAGATAAACTGCGTACAGTGTTCCATTATAGCCGGCACCGAAACGCTTGCCATCGCGACTTCTTTGCGTTCTATCACCCCAGAAATAGACCTTCCCATCCTTGACAAGGTACCTCGACTCCAAGCTTCCCGCAGACGGCGCACCTTGCGGTTTCGCCCCCACCACAAACATACCTTCTCCGGGCGCCGCGAAGCGCGGCTCGTAGCCAAATGCCAACTTCAGATGATATTTCAACTCATCAACCGCCGTCGCGTTTTTCAATTCTGTTTCAGGCGCGATGGAAATAGATAGCGCCGCAAATAAAGCTACAAGATTCATTGCTCTAACCAACCACTATCCCACATAGCGGGGATAGATTCTCCTTTCTTTCATTTGGTCGCATCATATCATAAGAGCGACATCGCTGTCAAGTGACACCCTTATCCCACTTTTTTGTGCTATTGGCGGGGAAGTTGCGAAAGTACGTCCGGCAGAAGAAACGCGCAGAACAGCGGGAATGTCCATATCCCATCCGAAAAGCCGATATTCCCGGCGTGGAGCTTGACACCGAAACGAATGTCGGGATAGTGGTCGGACGATATGAGCGTCTTAAGCGACTTGGACGTG
>JAZOTG010000260.1:0-5304 GCA_045657505.1 Kiritimatiellia bacterium
GCGCCCAGCGCAGCGTCTGCTCCACCGACTTTTCCGCGCGTTCGCGCGCGCAGGGGTAGGGCAGGCATTCGTCGAAGACCATCGCGATGTCCGAACCGATGATGCGCTGCATCTCCATCGACTCCTTGGGACCGAGAAAAAACTCATGTCCGTCGATATGCGAGTTGAAACGGCACCCCTCCTCGGTGAGTTTTCGCATTTTAGCAAGGGAAAAGACCTGAAACCCGCCCGAGTCCGTCAAAATGGGACCGTTCCAGCGCATAAACGAATGCAGGCCGCCTGCAGCGGCAATCACATCCTTGCCCGGGCGCAACATAAGGTGGTAAGTGTTGCCCAAGACGACTTGTGCGCCATTTTCGACGAGATCGCGAGGCTCAAGCGCTTTGACGGTGCCGAGAGTGCCCACATCCATGAAAACAGGCGTTTGGACATCTCCGTGGGACGTATGCAAGCACCCTAAGCGGGCGCTCGTGCGCGAATCTTCTTTTATTATCTCAAAACTCATTGGCGGGTATTGTATCAAAAAACAGTTGCCTTATGACGAAAAATGGTGTATCATTTTAGGTGTTAAAAATTGTAAATAGGTATAACAGCCACAAAAGTAAACGGAAAAATATTTATGAACAAAGCGTTGCATGTATTCATATATTTATTTTTGATCCTTACAGGAGCAGCTCTCTACTTTACATATGAGACTTTTCTCGGTAAAGAAGAAATGTCCGACCGCAACAAAGCGTTGCGTGACACCATAATCGAAGCGTCTGCCTTTGTAGAAAAGAGCGACAAATACAACGCCAATACCACTTGCCCCAATCCGGAAGATTACAAGCTTGACGTTTCTCCCACCACGGCCGAGTGGTCCGAAAACTACACCAATCCCGACAACAACGCTCCTGCTCACACCAAGGTCGAAATCGACGAGGCCAAGAAGGATGTGCTTGCAAATGCCGACGCCTACAAGTTCAACCTTGAAGACACGGTTCACGATCCTCTCGGCTGGGGCAAGAAAGAAAGAGAAGAGCTGCGCAAAATTTACGAGCTTGTCCCTATGACAGGCAAGCCTCTTGATGACGGCACTTCCAAGATGACTGCCGATTCCGACGCAACCAAGCTTCTCAAAAAGTTCGTTGACGCGCTCCGTACGCAGAAGGATCAGTTCATCAGGACCCGTGAAGCCATCCCCTCTCTCAGAAAGCAGATCGCCGAACTCGTTTCAGAAGTCAACACCATCAAGCCCCAGCTCCGCAACGAGCGCGCCACTGTTTTGGCTCGCGACACGACGATTGCCGGTCTTAACGACGAAAAGGCAAAGCTTGAGAGTGATGTGGCCGACAAGAAGTCTCAGATCGAGCAGCTCAAGACCGAAGTGTTCTCCCTTCGCGACGAGGTGACAAACGCCCGTCAGGAGACTGAGGCAGCCAAGGAAGAGCTTGAGAAAGAAAAGGAAATGGTTGCCAAGCTCCAAAAGATAATTCAAGACCTCCAGAAGAACCTTGTCAACACGACCACAGCCACTGCTTCCAGCGAATTTGGAACAGCGGTCAACTCCATTCCTGCCGGCGACAAGGGCAAGATTCTCGAGGCCGACAACGATGCCGCCTTCGCAATCATTGAGATTACTCCTGAAGCCATGAAGGAACTCAAGGGCAACGATCTCACCAAGCCCCTGCCGATGTTGGAGTTCGCGATCAAGCGTCCCGGCTTCAACGGTCCTGCCGGCGAGATCATCGGCCGCGTCCGCCTAAGACAGGAAGTTCCCGGAAAGAACTGGATTATTTGCGATATTCTCTCCAACTGGTCACAGGACAAGCTCCAGAAGAATGACACGGTATTCGCTGACTAAAGTTCTGTTGACGGTTTTGGCAGGAGCACTCCTCGGCGGTTGCATCGCCGACTCAGCCGAGGATTCGCAACTGCCCTGGGCGTCGAACCGTTCATGGGAAGGCTTAATGCCGATTGCACCTTCAATGATGGACAGGTACGACTAATAAAAATGATCGAGAACATAGAGTTAGTCAACAATCAGAGCGGCGTTCGTTTGGACGCCGCTCTGATTTCGCATTGCCCCTCTTCTTCTAAAGCGTTTATCCGTGAAGCGATTGCCAAAGGCGATATATTGCTTAACGGCAAACGCGCGATAAAAGGCGTTAAACTGAAAGGCGGCGAGTCAATAACTGTTGCCCGCCTTCTTGAATGCGACGACAATATCGTAAAACCTAACTTTGAAATAAAAACCGATATTGTCTTCGAGGACAATGCGATCATTGGCGTCGACAAGCCGTGCGCCCTTCCCGTTCAGCCGCTCTCGTGCAGCGAGACGCAAACACTTATGAACGGCGTGGTGGCGAGATTCCCTGAATGCGCACCGTTGGGTGATAGACCGCTTATGGCAGGCGCGCTACACAGAATCGATGCCGACACGTCCGGTCTTGTCTTGATTGCGAGGTCTGCGGAAGCATTTGAAAGACTGCGCGCGCAATTTACAAATCAAACGGTAAAAAAAACATATCTCGCTCTTGTTGAAGGTTTTGTAACTGTCGGCGGCACTCTTGAAAACGACCTCATTCATGACCCGCGTCTGCCGTTCTGCAAAATGGTAGATGCTTTAAACAACCGGTTGACCACCGAAGAAAGAAACAGCGCCCGGCCGCTTCATGCCGTAACGCATTTTAAACCCATAGCGCACACGACCGTTGAAAACGAGGAGCGCACGCTGCTTGAGGTGACCATTTACACCGGTGTAACACATCAGATAAGAGCGCAATTGGCGATAGCCGGAATGCACATCATCAACGACAGGCTCTATGGAGCCTTCGCAATCGAAAACCAAACCGGGCATTGCCTGCACGCATATGCGGCAGAATTTGAACACCCCGTCTCGTCACAGCGCGTAATTATTCAAACGCCCTTGCCGGATTGGGCAAGAATTTAACGTCGCCTTAAAACTGCGCGCGCAGCCCTATCTCAAATGTGCGCGGCTCTCCCGCAAGACATTCATAGTAATGGCGCGAGGATTCAAAATATTTTTCACCGAACAGATTCTTCACGCCTAAAAAGACAATCCAATTTTTGCTGCCGCCGAATTTGGAAAAAGGTATGCTCATATTGAAATCAACAACATGAGATGGATTAAACCTTAAATTCTCGTGCTGAAACGCACCGCGCATGCAGGCGTAACTCTTTGAACGGTAACGGTATGCGCCACCTATGGCAATATCCTCCAGCGGACCGCTCGAAAAACGGTAGGATGTGTTAATTGAAAAGGTATGTGCTGGGTAACGCTCAAAATCCCGCCCTTTATCTGTATAGGGGACATTTCTATCGGTATATTGATTGAATGAATACATCGTCATCACCGTCCAGTCATCGGTAATGTCTCCGGTAAGCGAAAGTTCCGCACCACGTGACGTATTGCGCCCGTCATAGCTTTCGAGCGTTAGTGTGCGGGTATTGTATTCCGGCACATTTTCCTGCTCAATACGGTAAACGCTCAACGCCAGCCACAACTTTTCAACAGGGCTTATGCGCACTCCGCTTTCATATTGCGTAGAACGCCACGGAGATGAAGGCGGAGACGACAGCGCGTCGTCATACCTCAGGCCAAGCATTGGAGTGCGGGTCTGTGAAACATTGGCAAAAAACACAATCCATTCCAATGCCGAATAAGTCAAACCCGCCCTGGGCGAAAGAGCATCAGCGCTTGTATGCGCGAACCTGCAACTTTGAGACGTGAACGAATCGCATTCAAAATGGTCATAACGCAGTCCGGCAAGCATCGTAAGGCTCTCCCACGATACCGCATCCTGGAATGTCACGCCATAGCGCGATGTAGGTATGCCGAATCCGCCCGATGATTCGCGGTAATAATAATCACCTTGAACAAGAAACAGATTGCCGATACCGTACGAATATTCAGTATCGTACACGGAACGTGCAAACAGATTGTAATTGCGCGAGAGCGATGACGTCTGAGAAAACTGGGTTGTCGTGTATTTTTCATCGGACGGCCAATACCCGTTGATACAGTAAAAATCCAAATCGCTTCCGCCGGCATAATACGGCTCACGCGTTGTCTGGTCCCACGAAGAGAGCATCATGGATGCACCGAATTTCAACAACCACTCCTCGGTAAGCTGCCAATCGAGCCAGGGGCTAATCATAAAACCCTCATATACCGACCTGTCCGATCTGCGGCACGACGATTCGTACCACGAGTACCCGCCGCCGGGTTTGCCGCGCCAAACAGGAACGCCTATGTAGCTCGGCTGGTCTGTATATTGAAACATCGTCTTTACTCCAAATGAAATTTCATCGTCAGGAGCAAAAACAAAACTCGGCATAAGAGAAAATGACTCGCGCGGCCTGGCACCTTTTTGCGCACCCTCGTTTATATAGACCGGTTCGTAATAATCAGACGCGCCGACAAAGCGGAATGCACCTTTATCATCTAAAAACGATTGATTAACATCTGCCATAGCCCTGTAGCGCTGCGTACGCCTGCCAATCGACGAATATACCCCGAGTTCCGTACCGTCAACGCCCGGTTCGGCGCTCTTTAAATGCAGATTGACGCTTCCGCCGCCGCCGGAAGCGTTTTGAAGCGCGCCGCCGCCGCCTGATAATGAGCCTATAGGACCCTTCACAATCTCGATACGATCCATCAGGAACGCATCCATGAACAAGCCCGCGCCCCGCCCTATAGGCGTAACTCCGTCAATGGTGGGCTCGGTACCGCCCATTCCTCTTAGAGTAAACGTGCCAGGCTGACGGACGAGAAGGGATTTACCGCCCGTTTCAACACCTGGAATATATCGCAAGAGGTCATGTAAATCAGTAGGATTGCGCTCACGGATAAAATCCGTCGTAAGCGTGTCGACAACACATGGAAGCTTCTCGGGGGCATCATATGTAAACGTGCCGGAGCTTACAAAATCAGGCCTGTACCTTGAAAGCGAATCCGCCTTTACAACCACATATCCAAGATCGGCGACATCCGCATCATTTGTCGCCGCAAAGACGCAATTGGTAAATGCAACGATGGAAAACAGGAATAAAAATACTATGCTAAACCTTTTCATGCAATCTTAAACGCATATACGCTTAAAAAGGTTCACAGTTTTTTTAAAAAGTTTTCCGCCGGAGCAAAACGGTCAAATGCGCAGCAAAGGCCATCGGCGCAATGGGCGTCTGAACCGAGAATAAAGCGCACCCCCCTCTCGCGGAGCATCGTGCGAAAATCTGCCGACGGATAGGCGTCGTCCATCCAGCGGCGGTAAACAGCACCGGTATTCACCTCTACAATCT
>JAZOTG010000261.1:0-6437 GCA_045657505.1 Kiritimatiellia bacterium
GTATTGTCTTCCTAAGACCGCTTGGCCTCCGACTTTCTCCGGTCTTTCGGAAAGTGAAATAAGGGCGGCATTCACGGCTTTCAGGCCTCTTGCCCACAGAATGGCCGAGGTGGGCGTATACCGCAACGTACGCTGTGTCGACGACTCGAAGGCAACGTCGCTGTGCGCGCTTGGCGCTGCGGTAAAAATGACCGGCGGCGAAATACTTTTGATTGCCGGCGGCCGGGCCAAGGGTGACAACCCGAATTCCGTCAAAGAACTATTGACTGAGAGGGTTAAAAAAGTGTATCTTATAGGGGAATGTGCGAATGCATTTTTTGAGGCCTGGTCAAGTGGTGTCGACTGTGAAATTTGCGAAACTCTCGACTGTGCCGTGAAGAGTGCTTTTCGTGATGCGTGTGGCGGTGAAACCTTGTTGCTTTCGCCGGGTACGGCAAGTTTCGATCAGTTTAAAAATTATTCCGAGCGTGGCGATCTATTCGCCTCTCTCGTTAAAAAAGAAGGGCAGTAAAATGAAAAAAATCGGATTGGTTCTTCCAATAGTTGCAATTGCGGCCGTTACAGGATGTCTTGACCCTCAGTACAGGAGCAAGCGCACGGTTGCCGAGCCGAAAGAAGTTGTCACTCCCAAAGAGGCGGTAACACCTCCAAAAACAGTTGATGCGGACAAGGAGATAAAGCCTGTCGAAACGGTAACTCCCGTAGATGAACCCAAGTTTGTCGAAGTCAAGCCGGAGCCCAAAGAGCCCGAGTACACTATGTACATCATACAGCGCGGCGATACGCTTTCGGGCATTTCGAAGCGCTACAACATTAGGCTTGCCGCAATTAAGGAACTCAATCCGCAGATTAAGAAGGATATCGTCCGTCTCGGGCAGAAGATTAAACTGCCCGGTAAGATTGACGTCGGAGAGCAGAAGGTGCCCGAAGGTTCGTTTGCTACTAATGCAAAAACCTCCAAGGCGAAATCCGAAAAGAAATATACCGGCGGCACAAAGGCGTATGTAGTCAAGAATGGCGACACTCTCGGCGGAATCGCTATTGCATATGGCATTACGGTGCGTCAGCTTAAAGAAATGAATGGCATTTCCAAAGATGTGATTATTGTTGGACAGGAGCTTAAAGTTCCCGCCGGCGCTGTAAAAGCATCTAAAAAGACAGCAGCGGCCAAGAGCGAAGCACAGAAGAAGAGTGCAGACGTCAAGCCCGCCGGTGAGTCGGCGTCCGAGGTGCCTGCCCCCGCGCCGACCGAGCCCAAGCAGGACAATGCTGTAGTGTTGCCCGAGCCGCTTACAACTCCTGCCGACGAAAAGCCGGCTCC
The DNA here is from genome assembly GCA_045657505.1 of Kiritimatiellia bacterium. Taxonomy (GTDB): domain Bacteria; phylum Verrucomicrobiota; class Kiritimatiellia; order RFP12; family UBA1067; genus UBA1067. The sequence goes on from JAZOTG010000261.1 coordinate 1,322, forward strand.
GGCGGGTAATGATGCAGTTGTCGCTCCTGCAGCTCCTGCAACGCCCCCCGTGGTTGACAATAAGCCCGAGTATCAGGAATATACCGTTAAGGATGGAGAGGATATTGTCGGCATCTCTCTTAATCTCGGAATAGAGTCTCCTGCCATGCTCAAGGAGATCAACGGCATTCCCGACGACGAGGATGTTAAGCCTGGTCAAATAATCAAGATTCCCGTTGTAAAAAAATAAGTGCGTAAATCGTTCTTATATTCATTAGGCCTGGTTGTTGCGACGCTCGTAGCACTGGGCCTCGTTGTTTTATTCAGCGCGAGCGAAATTAAAGCTTCAATGCTGCATAGAGACGCGCTCTTTTTTGTGAAACGTCAGGGGCTGTATGTCATAGCAGGTGTATTTGCGGCCTTCATTTTTGCCGTTATTGATTACAGAAGCTGGAGAGATCACTGGTCGCTGACGGCAATACCATCTATGGTGCTGCTTGTCGCTTTGCTGGCGGTTTTCCTTTTTCCCGCCATCAATGGTTCTCGCCGTTGGATTCCGCTGGGAATTATCAATTTCCAGCCTGCAGAGTTTGCAAAATTCATGACAGTGCTTGTGATTTCCGTCTATTTGAACAAGTTTGCGCTGCAGTTCGACAGATTTAAAGAGGGGGCTTTTTTCCCCGCGTGTCTTATCGGCATATTTGCTCTGCCGGTGTTTTTTCAGCCCGATTTCGGTTCTGTTATGGTTATTGGCGGTGTCGGTTTTATGTTGATTTTCATGTCGGGTACAAAAATCAAGCATCTTGCCCCGCTTGTGATATTGGCTATTGCGGTGTTTGCCTGGCGCGTAATGAATACGCCAAACCGTATGGCTCGTCTATTCGCTTTTACCGGCATAACTATAGAAGGTGCAGAAGATGCCGCCGATAGCGCATCATATCAGAGCGATATGTCGCTTGTTGCGATTTATCGCGGTGGGATTTTTGGCAGAGGGCTGTTAAAGTCCATGCAAAAGCAGAGTTATCTGCCGGAGGCCTGGACAGACTTTATTCTTGCCGTGGGCGCTGAAGAGCTGGGTCTTATATTTTCAGTGTCAGTTATTGTTCTGTTTTTCATTTTTCTTTTCCTTTGCATACGTATTGCGCTTGCAAGCGATAAACTGGGGCAGTTGATAGTAATGGGCATGGCTTTTACGATTTTCTTTCCGGCAATGTTCAATATCGGTGTTGTTTGCGGCGCATTCCCCACAAAAGGCATGGCGCTTCCGTTCTTCAGTTACGGAGGAACGCACATCCTTGCGTCTTTTTGCGCGATAGGCATGATATTCTCCGTCGGCATCCATACGTTAAAGGATAAGCATCGCGCCTTTGTGCGCAAAATTGTAAAGAATTGAAGCCATGGCAGAAGAGACGGCTGATATTCGTTATACGGTCACATCGCTGACTCAGGCGATGAAACTTCTCTTGGACAGCAATTTCTCCAAAATATACATCGAGGGAGAGATAAGCGGTTTTAAAGTCTATCCGTCGGGGCATGCGTATTTTACGCTGAAGGATGCCGATTCCCAGATTTCGGCCGTTATGTTCAGGACGTATTTCGACCGCTGCAAGGCGCGCATGCATTTAAAGGACGGCGCCAAAGTGCTGTTGTGGGCGTCTCCGACCATTTATCCGCAGCGCGGCAGCTGTCAATTGACCGTCTATGCCGCCAAGCTGATTGGCGAGGGCGATTTGATGCAGCGTTACATTGAACTTAAAAACAAGCTTGCGGACGAAGGGCTGTTTGACGGTTCAAACAAAAAGCCGCTGCCGTTTCTGCCGCGCAGGATAGGCATTGTGACAAGTATCGCCGGGGCCGTCATACATGACATGTGCCGCGTGATAAACAGGCGCTTCCCCGGTGTCGGCATAAGAGTTTTTCCAGCAGCGGTACAGGGAGCGGAGGCTCCCGCGTCGCTGATTAGGGGAATAGAATATTTTAATTCCCCGTGCGGCGGTTACAAGCCCGATCTGATTATTGTCGCGCGAGGCGGCGGCAGCTTTGAGGATTTGTTTTGCTTTAACGACGAGTCCCTTGTCCGCAAAGTCGCGTCCTCGACTGTTCCGGTCATTTCAGCGGTTGGGCATGAGACCGATTATACTTTATGCGATTTTGCTGCTGATTTACGGGCAGGCACGCCCTCTATCGCGGCCGAAATAGCAGTTCCCGAAAAAGCAAGAATACTTGAGAGCCTTTCAAAGTCGTTCCAGTCGCTGCTTGCATCGTTACGTTCCAAATACGAGAGCCAGTCGCAGCGTTCCGACTATGCTTCCGACAGGCTTGTCAATTCGCTTGTGCGCAGGCAGGAGCAGAGCGCGCGTCGTTTGCATATGATGCAGAGCAGCCTTGATTTGCTTGCCGAGTCAATGAAGTCTCGCGTGGCGCTTGGCGCAAAGACGCTTGACGGCTTTTTTAAGACAGCCTTTGAGGCGATGAACAAGTCTCTTGAGATAAAGGGCTTGAGGCTCGACGCACTGAATTCCAAGCTTATGCTTCTTTCGCCGTACTCTGTTCTTGACCGCGGATATTCGTTGACTACAGATGCAAGCGGGGCGGTCGTTAAAAACGCTTCGGATGTAAAGTGCGGTGACGTGCTGAAAACCCGCCTTGCCAACGGCAGCGTGCTTTCTGTTGTGAAATGATGCCGGGCGGCTTATGCCGCATGTCACGGCCCTATGACCGTAAGTTTTTCTTGCGTAAAAGGTCTTGGAATATGAGTAATCCGTATGGCCGGCGTCACTTGTATTTGTCGGAGGTTCAGCAATAGACAGGGCCTTTTTGGTATAATGTTTGGATACAGAAAGAGACCTAAGCATATGGCAGATTGTTCCAAGATTCGCAAATTTGAAAGCCCCGCAGATTATACAAAAAGATTTATAATAAGGGAGGAGATTGACAAGTATCTCCCCGGAGGCCGGCATTTTATAGATGAAGAGCGCATTTGTCGTCTTATTGACATGATGGACAGCTCCCCGTGCGATCCTGTAAAGGTTCGTGAAATCATCGCAAAGAGCGAGTCTACATGTGAGACGCTTCTTCCCGAGGAAACGGCGGAGCTGATGAAGGTTACCGACCCCGACCTTTTTGAAGAGATGCGCGCGGCTGCCGACAGGATAAAGCGCAAGGTTTACGACAATAGAATTGTCGTGTTCGCTCCGCTTTATATGTCCAACCTCTGTGTCAACGGCTGCAGATATTGCGGATTCCGTGAAGGCAATGCGGAACAGCGCCGCAGAGTGCTCACAATGGATGAGCTTAATGAGGAACTGGACGTTCTTGCGGGGCGCATCGGACACAAGCGTCTTATCGCGGTGTATGGCGAGCATCCTTCCACATCTACCGAGTACATAGCGCAGACTATCGAGACATGCTATTCGCGTTTTGTCCCTTCGCCGCGCTCGGGCTTCAAAAATGCCATCAGGCGCGTTAATGTCAATGCCGCACCGCTCCCCATTGAGGATTTGCGCGTTTTGCGTTCGGTCGGTATCGGTACATTTCAGGTGTTTCAAGAAACATATAACCGCAAACTTTACGAGCAGATGCATCCGTCGTGGAGCGTAAAGGGCGATTACGATTGGAGAGTGACTGCGTTTCACCGTTGCCTTGAGGCGGGGGTCGACGATGTTGGTCTTGGCGTCCTCTACGGGTTGTGCGACTGGCGCTATGAACTTCTCGCTACGATAATGCACGCCCGCGATCTTGAGCGTTGGTTCAATATCGGGCCGCATACGCTTTCGTTTCCTCGTCTCGAGCCGGCCTCAGGCACCAACGTGCCCGAGCAGTCTCCCTGGCTCATTGACGACGATACGTTCGCGCGGATACTTGTGATCGCAAGGCTGTCGGTTCCGTACACCGGAATGATTGTCACGGCGCGCGAGAGCGCTCAGAGCCGCAACCGCGTGCTCGATCACGGAATGACGCAGCTTGATTGCTCGTCGAACATCGCAATTAAAGGCTACAGCGATTTTGCCGATGAATCGCATCAGGAGAAACAGCGTCAGCAGTTCATGCTTGGCGACAACAGGTCGCTCGATCAGATGGTGCGCTATCTCGCATCGCGCGGAACGATTACGAGTTTCTGCACGGCCGGATATCGCTGCGGCCGCACGGGAGGCTGTATTATGGACGCGCTCAAGACCGGGCGCGAAGGAAAGTTCTGCAAGATCAATGCTGTTCTTACCTTTAGAGAGTGGCTCGATGATTTTGCTTCGGATGAAACACGCGAAATCGGCGATAAACTTATAGCCGAGGAGCTTGAAGGCATACGCCGGTGGCTGCCGAAATTCTATCCCACGGTCCTCAAGCAGTACGAGGCGACGAGCAGGGGCGAGCGTGATCTCTTCTTTTAACTGGGCGTACGGCCAGAATTAAATGATGGCAAAGGTGTTGTAAGGTTTGATAGAATATAGAAGATGTCAGCAGTAAATAATGTGCATACCGCGCTCCCGCTTAAATATCGTCCGATGACCTTCGATGACGTTGTCGGGCAGGAGCATGTCGTGCGGACGCTTCGTCATGCCATTGAGGCGGGGCGCATCGCCAATGCGTATCTTTTCGTCGGTCCCAGAGGCATTGGCAAGACGACGCTTTCGAGAATTTTCGCAAAGGCGCTGAACTGCACATCGCCGAACGGCGCAGAGCCCTGCGGCAAGTGCGTGAACTGTCTTGAAATCGCCGCCGGGCGTTCACTTGATGTGACGGAGCTTGATGCCGCCTCAAACAACAAGGTTGACGATGTCAAGCCGATCATAGAAGCGGTCGAATTCAAGCCGGCGTCGTCGCGCTTCAGAATCTTCATCATCGACGAATGCCATATGCTGACCAACGCGGCCTGGAATGCGCTTTTGAAGACGCTTGAAGAGCCGCCCGCGCACGTCCGCTTCGTCTTCGCCACGACAGAGGGCGACAAGGTACTTGCCACCATAGTTTCGCGCTGCCAGCGCTTTGACTTGCGCCGTATTCAAACAAACGACATAGTCTCGCGTCTTGCGTACATCTGCAAAAAGGAGAATATCGAGGCGCACAACGACGCGCTGCTGGCAATTGCGCGCGGGGCCGAGGGCGGTATGCGCGACGCGCTTTCGTCGCTCGATCAGCT
>JAZOTG010000262.1:0-20099 GCA_045657505.1 Kiritimatiellia bacterium
GGTTCTGCATGATGGTCGGCCGTCTTATCGGCGGCGCAATCGGCGCAAAGGTTTCTTCGCGTGCAATGATTACCGGTTGCTCGGTTGTCGCCATCGGTCTTATGCTTGCCGCCATGTATGCTCCCGTGCGGATGGTTACGATTTTCGGCAATTCGTTCCCGCTTTCGATGTGCTTTATGGTTGCTTGCGGCCTTTGCACATCTGTCATGTGGGGCGGCATTTTCAATATGGCTGCTGAAGGTCTTGGCAAGTATGTCCCGATGGGTTCCGGCATCTTTATGGCAATGGTCTTCGGCGGAGTTCTCATTCCCGTGCAGGGCATGCTCGCCGACAAGATCGGCATTTTAAACAGCTATTGGATGACAATCGGTCTTCTGGCCTATGTCCTCTTCTACGCTCTTGTCGGTTCGCGCCTTACAAAGCGCGCCGACGCGTAATATCCAATTTATTTCAGTGCTGACTTTTTCTAAGGAGAATTATGCAGAATAAAGAGATTTACGACGAGCTGGTTGCGAAGTTCGAGGCAATGTATGGTGCAAAGCCCGAAATCGTGGCATACGCTCCCGGCCGCATCGAAGTTCTTGGCAATCATACCGATTACAACGAGGGTTTTGTTTTTTCGGCCGCCATCGACAAGGGCACGTTCTTTGCAGTAAGCGCCACGGCCGATGATTCATGCGAACTTACCGCCGCCGATTTGATGGAGACCGCGAAGTTCACCGTTTCCACAGTCGCCCCCGCAAAGGAGATGACTTGGCAAAACTATGTTACGGGAACTTTCAACTGGCTTTTTGACGGTAAGCCCGCACAGGCAAAGCACGGCTGGAAAGGCATGTTCCTCGGCAATATTCCTCTTGGGGCAGGTCTTAGTTCGTCGGCCGCACTTGAAATGTGCACGGTTCTCGCTCTTTCCAAACTCTATGGTATCAAGAAGGATAAGACTGCCATGGCGAAGATCGGTCAAAAGGCGGAGCATACCTTCGCCGGCTGCCCGTGCGGTCTTCTCGACCAGGCCTCGTCCATGTATGGTGTAGAGGGCGCGCTTGTCAAGAGCGATTTCCGCACCAATCAGTTCGAGACCGTTTCGATGGGGCCTTCGGTTGCGTTTATGATGGTCAAGTCAAACGCAAAGCACGCACTTGTTGACGGCGCCTATGCTTCACGACGTCAGGCATGCGAGGATGCCGCAAAGCACTTCGCAGGCGTTCTCCGTAAAAACGTCACCCATCTTCGCGATGTTACCATGGCCGAGTGGGTGCTTTACCGCGGTGGCTTAAGCGAGACGACAGCCAAGCGCGCCGTTCACCCCATTGGCGAGGACGAGCGCGTTATCCAGGGTGCCGAGCTTCTTGCAAAGGGCGATCTCAAGGCTTTTGGCGCGCTTATGTACGATTCTCACGAGTCAAGCCGCAACTGGTTTGAAAATTCCTGCGACGAGCTCGATACGATCGTGGATGCGGCCAAGGCTATTCCTGAAGTTTACGGTGCACGCCTTTCGGGCGGCGGTTTCGGCGGCAGCTGCTGTCTCCTCGTCGAGCCGGCTGCAGCCGATAAGATTTCGGCGGCGATCACAAAGGAATACAAGGCGAAGTACGGCGATGAGCCTGTTTGCAGCCTTATTAAGCCGTCAAAGGGCGCTTACATTGTTTGATTCATAAGGGTTGATACATGAAAAAATTAGCTTGTGTGCTGGCAGTCTCCTCCGCAATGTTCGCGATGGAATCGCGTGCAGATGGTCTTGACGATTTTATTAACAATCTTGATGAAATCTCCAAGGAGGACGAGAAGACCGACGAAAATATATCGACGGTGACTTCTGCCGAGGAGGACAAGGGCGGTAAACGTGACGCCGCAAAGCCGTTCGATCTTTTGCCACGTTGCAAATTTCTCGAAGGCAAGGCTGAAGTCCGCCTGCCGGGCGCCAAGCAAAGTGTTCCCGTAGAGGAAGGCAAGCGCTATCCTCTCGGCTCGTCCTACTGCACCATCGGCAAGGGGTCCAAGCTTATCGTTTCGTTCGGTTTCGACAGCGAAGTCACTCTTGCCGACGACGCCTCTTTTGGAACCGTTGTGATGCCGCTTGGCGAAACCAAGCGTGCAATCACGCTCGGTTCGGGCACGATTAACGTTAAGATGCCTAACAATCTCCAGCCCGATATGTTCACAATCAACTCTTCCGGGTTTGTGGCGTACAATCCTGTTGGCGAGTCGCGTTTTACGCACACCAAGACTGTTGACGGCGATGTTACGACCGTCCGCTGCGTTACGAAGACGCTTTCGGTCAAGGGGCGCAATTTTGATATCGCATCCATGAGGGCGGCCGACGAGTTTAAAATCCGCACTTCGCAGGATATGCTCTTTACCGGGATATACGGCATAAGCGGCGATGCTCTCGTGCGCCTTGATCAGGGGCGCATAATGGTCAAGGACTTCGGCACGGGTGAAACAAAGCTTGAAGATAAAACTCTTGACTGGAAGCTTTACCCCCAGTCCGCCGTGCGCATTCACCGCGCCAAGCCTGCGCTCGGAGAGAATTGGTCGGTTACGGTAATGACATTTGACGCATCCGGCGATCTCAAGAACCGCTGCGCATTTGCGGAAAAGTGCGTTGAGGTTAATTCGGGAGAGCTTGGTCCGACTTCCAAGAAGGATCGCGAAGAGCTTGCCAAGCGTGCCGCAGGAATAACCGGTTCCGACAAGGTGGAGGCTGTCGAAGAGGAAGTTGTTGTCGACGAGAAGCCTGCTGCAGGCAAGGATGAGGGAGGTTCGACTCCAGCTCCTGCTCCGGCTGACAAGGAGGAAGACGATCTTGGGTTTTAATTGACAGCGCCTTTTAACGAGAAGAATAAGTAAAAAGAAAGCAAAAGAAAATGGTTATCCTTAAGTTCAACAAGCTCATCCGAAATAAATGGGTGTGGGGTGTTTTTGCAGTATTGGTTTCGGCGGCGTTCATTGCCCCCGACGGGTGCATGGGGTCAGGTTCCCCCGACCGTACATCGTCTCTCAATAAACTTCCCGGCGTAAAGTATAATGCCGATCTTCACCGTCAGTGCGACTCTCTCGTCAGAGGATTCTTTGAGATGGTCGACTCGCCGCTCTACATGACAAAGCTTTTCGACAAGCGCTCTGTAGATTCCACCTGGAAGGCTTATGCCGCGATTACGTCGTTCCGCGCGCAGGGTATTGAGGTTTCAGACGAGTCTCTTGCCGCCCGCATCAAGTCAATGCGTGTATTTGCCAACCCTGCCACGCAGGCGTTTGATCCAGATCAATACAAGCGCGTGCTCGCAAACAATCTTCGCATGACTGCTGCCGATTTCGAAACTTATCTGCGTCTTATGATGACTATCGAGACAGGCTTGATTGCCGTCGAGAATCTTATGGCGATTACTCCGAGCAGCGAGCTTGAGCAGGCTTGCTTTGACTTTACCGACAAGTACACTGTGCGCATCGCCACTTTCAACGAGGATAAGGCCAAGGCAAATGCAATCAAGCTTGATGAAAAGGCTCTCAAAAAGTGGTACGACGACAACAAGTCCACTTTTGCCCTTGGCGAACGCTACAAACTGCGTTATGTCAAACTTAATCCCGTTGCGTCTAATCTTCTTGTAAAGGTGACTGTCACGGACGATCAGATTAAGGCTCGTTACGCAGAGAACTGCCAAAAAGGCCTTTATGACATTCTTCCCGTGTCTACAAACGATGTCAAGAAGATCAAGCCCATCGAAGAGGTTCGCAATTCTATCGAGATTGCACTTAAGAATGAGGCTGCAAAGAAGTCTCTCCTTGATAAAATCAACTCTAAAATGCCTGCTGAAGGTAATGAAGAGCAGGCCAAGCGCTTCCTCGCGGAACTCGCTAAGGAAGAAGGCCTCAAGGTTGAACTCAGCGATTGGATTACATTTGGCGGCCGTGAGCTTTCCGGCTTTACAAAGAGCGCCAGCATTCAGTTCCCCGGCGTTACCGTAGGCGATCTCCAGCGCAAGGTGAAGAGCCTTCCGTTCACCAATCTCGACATCGTTTCAACCGATAAGGCGGTCTGGGTGTTTGAGCTTGCCGAGACAAGTGCCGCTCACACGCCGGAATTCGATAAGGTGAAGCGCCTTGTCGAGCCTAAGGCTCTCAATGACGCCAAGGCCGACCTCTTTAAGAAAACAGTCGAAGAGATTGCGAAGAAGGGCGCAGACGAAGTGCTTAAAACGGCAAATGTTTCTACAAACATCGTGTTCCAGCCATGCGCGTTTTCGCAGGTTGCATTCGGCGGCGGCTGGGACTTTAAGAAAGCCGGCTTTGAGAACGCCGATAAGATTGTCTTCCCTGCAATGAAACTTTCAAAGGGCGGGGTTTCCGGTTTTATCAAGCTTTCTCCTTCAAAGGCCGCGCTTGTCGTCTGCTGCGATCGTACGCCCGGCAATGCCGATGAATATAAGATGGGCATGGAGTTTGCGCGTGATACCGATTTCATGCGTAAGCGTATGCTTATCGGCGCTGGCGCTGAAAAGTGGCTTGACTGGAACTATAAGCGTCTTTCAGCTGCAGAAAAATAAAACTCGTCAGGCGGAAAATGACGCTTAAGTTTAAAAAAATCCATCCGGATGCAGAAATCCCGGCTTACGCTCATCCAAGCGATGCCGGGATGGATGTTAAAAGCGTGTGTGATGTTGTGGTCAAGGCGCATGACCGGGCACTGGTAAAAACGGGGCTTGTCATGCTTTTGCCGCCAATGTACGAGGCTCAGGTAAGGCCGCGCTCCGGGCTCGCCCTTAAAAGCGGCATTACAGTTTTGAATACGCCCGGTACGATTGACTCTGGTTACAGGGGCGAGGTGGGGGTTATTCTTTTCAATGCCAGCGGCGTTGATTTTGAGGTTAAAAAGGGCGATAAGATCGCGCAGCTTGTAATTGCCCCTGTAACGCAGCCGATTATTGAAGAGACTGATGTTTTAGACGAAACAGACAGAGGCGCTGGCGGATTCGGCTCAACGGGAGTCTGAGGATTCGTTGGTTAGTGCGGTTATGGTGCTTAAAATAGTTAAATACGGCGAGAAGGTTCTACGTGAAAAGTCAGAACCCGTTGCTGTCGTCACGGACGCGCTTCGCGCTTTGGCCGCCGATATGGTTGAGACGATGCATAAATCTCGCGGAGTAGGGCTTGCTGCGCAGCAGATAGGGCGCCTTGAGAGAATGTGCGTCATTGACATCCCCGATGGTTGCGAGGACGATGACGACGCTCTTTTCAATGCTCCGATTAAGATGCCCCTTGTGCTTTTCAATCCGGTTATTCTTTCTCGCGAGGGCACGCAGTGCGACAAGGAGGGCTGTCTTAGTTTTCCGGGAATCGGCGGAACTGTTGCACGGGCTCACCAGGTGACATGCCAGTATCTCGACATAGAAAATCGTCCGCAGATTATAAATGCGCGCGGCTTTCTTGCGCGGGCGCTTCAGCACGAAATCGATCATCTTGACGGCATATTATATATTGACCATCTATCTGCAGTAGAGAGGCTTTCGTTCGCCGGCAAACTTAAGAAGCTGGCGAAGGCAAACGGCTCTGTCAGGTGATTTTGATACAAAGTCCGACGCTCGCGCGGCTGTTGATGGTGTCATACTTTTTCGGTTGTCGAGTTGCGTCATGCAATTGCACCGCAAGCTTGAGCCGCTGGTTTTGCAAGTACACCTACTTCTTTCGATCCCTATCATCTTGTTTCTTTAGAGCATCCTTCCGCCATCCCGGCAACTTTACATTCCGATTTGACTCATTTAATTGTACAACTTTCGCATATAGGGCGCTTGCACTTGATTTTAGAAGATGGCTTTGTTAATATACCTATTAGAGGTGGGTATGCCTCTGTTCAGAAAATCAATTAAAATTAAGTATAAGGAGAGTTAGGAAATGACAGTTGCTAAAAGAGCAAATACTTTAATATGGCCGTTGCTAATGTTATCTGCCGTATTGGGTTTTTCAAATATTGTGGAGGCGGCCGAAAAAACGGAGCACCCCATTTTTACAGATCCGATACCCAAAAGTTTTCGTTGCGGTACTTGGAAGGTCGTGTATTCGTCATGCGAAGGACCTGAGGGTCGTGCTCTTGAAGTGTTGACTAAACGCGTAGGCGCACATTTGCTGCGTGAGGATTATCTTGCCACACAGTATGTTTTGCCGCTCGAGAAAGACGGCGGGCCGCGCGTGAATACAAAGCGGGACGCGATTGTGATCGGCATCCCGTCCCAAAATGAAACATTGCGGGCGGTGCTTGGCGAGGAGACCGTTAAAAATTTTCCGGCGGGCGGTTATTTGGTTAAGACGTTCCATCGTAACGGGCGTAACATTGTCGCCATCGCTGGTGATACGCCCTCCGCGGTGCTTTGGGGCGTGTTTGAATTTCTCGATACGATCATGCCCGAGCTTGAATGGCGTATAAAAGACAGCCACAGCTGCTATTTGGGAACATTCTTCCGTGCCAATAGGATTCCCAACTACGAGTACTCAACCGTCCCCGAAACACCATACAGAAGCGCCTGGACATGGGGCCATGTGATAAATGACTACAACGCATCATTCAGAGAGATGGCAAAGGCCCGTTTCAACCGCGCCATCATTTGGAACGACCAGCTGATCGTAAACGCCAAGGAGGTCGTGGAATGCGCCCACAGTTGGGGCATTGAAGTCTACTGGGGCTTTGCGTGGGGTTGGGGTACCGACTTCTCCGATATTACAAAGTTGAAGGAACTTTCCGATTCCATTGTGGACGAATGGCGCAGAATCTGGAAGCCTATGGGCGGAGACGGCATATATTTTCAGAGTTTTTCCGAAACATACAGTCAGGAAATGGGAGGTCGCCTTATTGCCGATGTGATTGCCGACCTTGTGAATATGACGGTAAAGAGCATACACAAGGAGTCTCCCGAGACGAAAATCATATTTGGTCTCCACGCTTCGTCAATGCACAAGAAGGGAGCTACGGAGGCAATCGCCCGTACCGATCCGTCAGTTGAGATTCTTTGGGAAGATTGCCCTGGCTTTCCGTTCTGTGATGTTGTCCGTCCTATCGATTGGGCTTACTGCGACAAGATTCTCGCGCTCACGCCCACGGTCGGCTTTTGCTGGAAGGGGCAGTTGAGGATTGACTGGGCACAGTTCAAGCGTCCTCTGGCTGGTCCGTTTTATCTCGGGTGCGCCGATGAGCGCCTTGTTGCCCGCGACCGCGCCGTTACCGTGCCGCGCCACGTTGAGTTTGACGAAAGATGGATGACGCACGGCAAGTCGGTTTATGACTTTGTAAAGCATGTGCGTGCGGGTAAGACGCCGCCCAAGGAGTTTAGCGCAGTGGCGGAGTACAATCCTCCGTACAGCTTCGCTACGCACTGTCAGGCAGAGCTCTTCTGGAGCACGAAGGATTCGTGGGAGCACATCACGCGCCGCGCCCGTGCAAGAGCCCGCCCCGAAAGATAAGTGTTGTTTGATTTGTTGTAACATTATTGCATATTTGTCTACTGTAAGGTATGGGTAAGAATAAAGGTACGAAACTTTTTATTGTCGAATCGCCCGCAAAGGCGAAAACAGTCGGCAAATATCTTGGAGAAGAGTATACTGTCATGAGTTCGGTAGGTCACATCCGTGACCTGCCGACCGACAACAGAGCCATCAAGATAGATATGCAGGGGGAAGGCTCGTGGAGTTTTACCCCCGCATACGTAGTGTCAAAAGGCAAGGAGAAGGTTGTCGAAGCTCTCTCATCCGCCGTTTCCAGGGCCGATGAAATATATCTTGCAAGCGACCCTGACCGCGAGGGAGAGGCTATAGCATGGCATCTTAAAGAGGTGTTGCGCGACAAGGCGGGCGATAAGCCGTTTATGCGCGTGACATATAATGAAATAACAAAGTCGGCCGTGCTTTCGGCGCTTGAAGAGCCCCGCGATGTATGTATGCCGTGCGTTGACGCGCAGCAGGCGCGCCGCATACTCGACCGCATTGTCGGCTACAAGGTTTCGCCGCTTTTGTGGAAGCATATAGCCTGCCCCAACAACCGCACTTTGAGCGCCGGCCGGGTTCAGTCGGTGGCTCTGCGTCTTATCGTAGAAAGGCAGCGCGAAATCGACTCGTTTGTCCCGGAAAAATATTTTCTCATGGGCATCGAGGCCAAGAAGCGTGACGGGCAGAGCGAGTCGTTCATCGCCAAACTCTCCCGCTTTGACGGAGAGAAGCCGAATATCCGCGACAGTCAGGCGGCCGACAATATTCTGCTCGATCTTTCAGAGGCGGAACTTGAGGTTTCGGATATTAAATTCCAGCCGAAGACCCGCCGCGCAATGCCTCCGTTCACAACATCGTCGCTGCAGCAGGCGGCGTCGAGCGTGCTGTCGTTTTCGCCGGGCAAGACGATGAAGCTTGCGCAGGCGCTTTACGAAAAGGGTGTCGTTACGTATATCCGTACCGATTCTGTTGCGGTAAGCGCGCAGGCCCGTGATGCGGCCAAGAGTTTTATTGTTGAAAAATACGGCAGCGAATTCTACCCGTCGTCGCCGAATGTTTTTAGTTCCAGAAGTACTGCGCAAGGGGCTCACGAGGCCATTAGACCGACTGATGTGACGCTGCTGCCCGGCGATGCGCAGTTAGAGGCCTCTGAGGCCAAGTTGTACGATCTTATCTGGAGGCGTTTTCTCGCCAGTCAAATGGCTGACGCGAAAACAACCGTCAAGACGGTTTGCCTTGAGGCTCGCAAGCCTGCGCTCGCGCATTCATATTTGTTCACGGCAAGCGCGACAGAAATCAATTTTGAAGGTTTTCTCAAGGTTATCAATCTTTCGCTCAAGAAGAAGCGCGCGAACGACGAGGAAGATGACGATTCCGACGAGGTGAAGAGCCTGCCGGACTTTCAGAAGGGCGAGAGGCTTGACGTGGTGCGTTATATCGCCGATGAAAAGCAGACTAAGGGGCCGTCGCACTATTCGGAAGCCTCGCTCATCAGGGCGCTCGAAGAAAACGGCGTCGGCCGCCCGTCGACATACGCCCAAACGATAGAGACGCTCAAGGCGCGCGAATACGCCAAAACGGAAAAGCGCAAACTCGTCCCGCTTGAACGCGGCATTCTTGTAAGCGATTATCTCACTAAAAAGCTCGATTCCCTTTTCAACGTCGGATACACCGCCGAGATGGAGGCGGAGCTCGACAAGGTTGAGGAGCAGGGCGTGTCAAAGGACGCGATGCTCAGCGTGTTTTATTCTAAGTTTCTCAAGGAAATCGAGGCCTGCTCGGAGCCCGCTCCCGACATGTCCAAGTTTGAGTTTGTCTTTTCTCTGCTTGAGTCGGTGACGGAATGGAAGGAGCCGAAGAAAGTGGGCCGCCGCGTCTATGACGACAAGGCGTTTGTCGAGAGCGTTCGCAAGCAGGCTGAAGAGGGTAAGCCTTTAAGCGTAAGGCAGCTTGAGTTTCTGGTTCGCATGGCCATGATGTATGCTTCGCAGATTCCCAGTGTCGAAGAAAGACTCAAGGAAGCGGGGCTCTTTGCCGCTAAACAGTCTCAGTCCGAAAAGGCCGATCCCGAAATGGTGAAGTACTGTTTTGACATAATGGACAAAATCGGCGGGATGCTGAAAAATCCGTTTCTCAAAAGCCTGCGCGATCAGTACGACAGGTCGCGCGGCCTTTCGCCTAAGCAGTTTGCCGTCCTCTCCCGCGCCGTTGGCGAGAACGCGTCGCAGCTTGAGGATTGTGCAGAAATACGCGCCAAGCTCGCGCCGTACGTTCCCGGCGGCTTTTCGTCCGCCGAATCAAATCCCGTGGCCCAGGGGCTTCTCGATCTTGTTGCGACCGTTACAGAATGGCGCCCGAAGATTAAAAAAGGTTCAAGAGTCTATGACGACAAATCGTTTGTCGAGTCTCTTGCAGAGCAGTTTGAACGGCGTCATACGCTCAGTACGCGTCAGCTTATGGCGCTCAAACGCGTGGTAGTCGCATACAAAGACAAAATACCGGGCTTTGCAGAAAAGGCGCCTGAACTGGGGATTGACAATCTTGCTTCGGAAGTATCCGGCGAGGGTGACCAGCCGCAGGGCGATGAGGCCGCCGTTCCGAAAAAACGAGTCAGGAGAAAGCGTGGCTCCTAATTCATCCGAATGCAAGCTAAGAGAGGAAGTGTCCGGTTTTTGCATGTACATGCGTGCAGAGCGCAACCTTTCGGAGCATTCGGTGAGCGGCTATCTTTCTGATCTGAGGCAGTTCGCCGGTTTTCTGTGCGAACACAAACCTTTAGCCGCGCAATCGTGGGCTGACGTTGTCGAAGACGATGCGCGCCGGTTTTTGTCCGGTCTCTCAAAGGCGGGGACTTCCGCAATGTCCATACGCCGTAAACTTTCGGCGTTGAGGACGTTTTTCAGGCATCTGCAGCGCACTGGCGTTGTCGAGCGCAATCCGTTTCTGTTTTTGAAGGGGCCGAGGCGAAGCAAAACCCTTCCTAAGGTTTTGTCTGTTGCCGACATGGGTAAATTTTTAGACAGTCCCATGGTTGACCTTTCAAACGGGAAGCAGGGCGAGTATTCCGCCTTGCGCGATACAGCCTTGTTCGAGTTTCTTTATTCGACAGGCTGCCGCATAAGCGAAGTGACTTCCGTAAAGTGGGGCGAAATTGATTTCAACCGCGGCACGCTTATTGTTACGGGCAAGGGCAATAAGGAGCGTCTTGTGGTTATCGGCTCAAAAGCCCTTGAATGCCTTCTCCGGTTGAGAGATTCCATTTCCAATGCAAGGCCAGATCTGTCGACTCCTGAGTCGTACGTCTTTTTGAGCAGCCGGATGCGTCGCGTCTCTTCGCGTTTCATCGAGCGCAAGATGAAAAAGTATCTTGAGCAGGCCGAACTCCCCGTGGATCTTTCGCCTCACAAGTTGCGCCATAGCTTTGCCACGCATCTTCTCGATGCGGGCGCCGATTTAAGAAGCGTTCAGGAAATGCTCGGGCACGCTTCACTTTCGACTACGCAGATTTATACACATGTTTCGGTGGAGCGTTTGAAGGATGAGTACGCAAAATCGCATCCCCGTTACGGAGGTTCAAAGTGAACCGCATCATTCGAGCCGATGTTTTTGCCGCTACGGCACCATATCTTTTGTGGATGGCGCTGATGTTCGCTTTTGGAACATCCTCCGCGGCCGGCTATGCTCTGCGCACGGGCGCTTCGCTTCTGCTTCTTCTTGTTTGCTGGTATTATTTTTCGAAGCGGGAACGTCTCGAGGCGCGAAGTCCTGAACTGCTTAGGCGAGGCATCTTTTCGCGCGCGCTTATCGGTGTTTTCTGGGGGGTGATTGTAGCTGTACTTTGGATTGCGCCGGAATATTCATCTCTGTACAGGCAGTGGTGCATAATCGGTGATGTTCCGGCACCGTCAGACGCGCAGTCTTCGCCATTTAATCCGGCGGTGTGCGGGCATGCTATGGCGTTGGTGCGTCTCTTTGGGAGCGCGTTTGTCATTGCGCCGGCGGAAGAGCTGTTTTTCAGATCGTTTCTTTACCGCCGGCTGCAGAGTGAGGACTGGCGCAGCGTCGACGCGCGCCGTTTCGATCTTTCCGCGTTTCTGTGGACGGCGGGGCTTTTCGCGCTTGAACATAACAGAATTGTGGCTGCGCTCGCCGCCGGAGCGGTGTATGGTGTAGTGTACATGCGAAGCGGCCTTTTACCGGCCATAATCGCCCATGTCGTTACAAATCTTCTTCTGGCTGTCTACGTTTTGATGACGGGAGCATGGGCTTTTTGGTAAGATACCCGAATGGAAAAACTTCATGTGATAGCGGCTGGTCTCGGTTGGAGCGTTTTAGAGCGGAACGCTGTCGATTCCATTGCCGGGCTGCGGTTTTTCCCGAGCGAGAGCGTGTTCCCCGCGTTGACATGCGTTGCGCAGGCGACATTGCGTACAGGTCTTGCTCCGTGTGACCACGGTGTGCTATCAAACGGTTTTTGGATTGACGATTTGCAGAAGCCGATGTTCTGGGAGCAGTCGTCAAAGCTTGTCAGAGGAACACGCGTCTGGCACGAGAGGCGTCTTGGCGGCAGGAGGGTGGGGCTCTATTTTTTCCAGCAGTCGCTTGGTGAAAGTGCAGATGTCATAATTTCACCCGCTCCGGTTCACAGGCATTCCGGCGGAATCGTCATGAGCTGCTATTCAAAGCCTTCTGACATGGCGGCAAAAACAGAAGCTCTGCACGGAGTGTTCCCGCTTCACAGGTATTGGGGGCCGTTTGCGTCGGCGAAAGTCGGGCGTTCGTGCATTGACTGGTTTGAGTCGTCGCTTGAATTCTGCGATGTTGACGAGGCGTATCTATACCTGCCCACTCTTGATTACGCGGCGCAGCGCAGCGGCCCCGGTTCAAAGGCCGATAACGCAGCCTTTGCGGAGTTTTGCTCGCAGATAGAGCGTCTTGCCGGCATATGTGACAGGCACGGGGCGTCGCTGTCTGTTTCCGGCGATTACGACATAACCCCCGTGTCAATGGCGCCGCTTACGCCGAATGTCGTGCTTAGGCGCGAGGGTTTTTTTGCCGTCCGCAGCGTGCGTTCGCGCACTTACCCCGATTTCTATTCATCAAGCGCCTTCGCGCTGTGCGATCACGAGCTTTGCATTGTCTACGGGGAGAGCCGTGACGCTGCCGCCAAGGCGCTTCTTGCCACCGGCGATTATTCGCTGGCCGACGGCGCCGCGCAAGACGCTGTTGTTCTGCTTGCGCGCAAGGGTTCGTATTGTTCGTATAAATGGTGGACGCGAAAAAGCGAGGCTCCCGATTATGCTTCGCATATCGACATTCACAACAAGCCCGGTTTCGATCCGGGGGAATTGTTTCTGTTTTGCGGCGGTGTAGCAAAAGGAACGCATGGCCGCAAATCAATCATCGCATCAACAGAGGAAAAATAATGAAAAAACTGATAATTGTCTCATCTCTCGCGCTTGCTGCCGGCGTTGCCATCGGCTATGCCTTCGCTCCAAAGGCTGAAGTCCGGGCGGAGCAGGATGAAAAAGCGGTTGAAATCAAAAGGCCTGCTCCGAGAAGGGAAAGACCTGCCAGGCGTGCGGCCGCCGCCGAGCGTGTCGATACGGCCAGGATTGCTCAGCAGCCGGCTGACGGCGCGGCTGGCGCACCGGCCCCCGGCGGCCAGGACAGGCGCGGAGCGTGGCTTGATAATTTGAAGAAAGAAAATCCGGAGCGTTACGCGCAGGTCACCAACAGAATGGCCCGCTGGCGTGAAACGCGGATAGCGACCGTCCAGAGCAGGCTTGATTTTCTCGCGTCCATCGATACTGCGCGCATGAGCAAGGCCGAGAAGAAGACCCACGCAAGGCTTCAGGAGCTTCTTGTCCAGCGCGAGGAACTTATGAATTCGCTTGACGTTGAAGGCAGCGGCGCGCAGCTTTCCGGCGAGGAGCGCGGCGATATCATGCGGCAGATGCGTGACGTTTCGCATGAAATAAACGAGCTCAACGCCGCCGAGCGCGAGAATCTGATAAAGCGCACCGCGGAGGAACTCGGTTTCTCAGGCGAGGATGTCGGCGAAATAGCCTCTACCATCAAAGAGATTATCGAAGCTACCGATGGCGGCTTCGGCTTCCGCAATCCGCCTGTGCGTCCCATGCAGCGCAGAAGGGGGCACTGATGCGCAAAACCCTTGCGGTAGGCCATTTTTTCAATGCGCCGTTCAAAGAGGTGTGCGCTGCACACCTCGGCCGCATTCGCGAAACTTTTTTCGCCTGGCCGGGTGTTCTCAGCTGCAGACCCGATCCGGAGTTTACGCCCGAGCTGCGTGAGCGTATGGTTTCGGATTTGCGTTGGGCGAGAGGCTGCGGCATTGAACTCGACACTCTTTTCAACTGCAACTGCTACGGCGAGAATGCGATTTCGCAGACTCTCAGCTCTTTTGTCGACGATGTGCTTTCGCAGATGGATGATGCCGGCCTTTATCCCGACACCGTTACTACCACATCGCCTTTTATCGCAACTGTTTTAAGGCGCAACCATCCCGCCGTCAAGATACGCCTGAGCGTAAACATGCGCATACACGGCACGGCCGGCTTTGAGCCGGTAATGGATCTGTTTGACTCGTTTTACGCAAGTCGCGAATGTCACCGCCGTCTTGAATGGCTTGAAAACCTTTCTAAGTGGGCGCTGTCGCATGGAAAGGTTTTGGGCGTTCAGGCTAATTCCGGATGTCTCAGGCAGTGTGCGTTCCAGCAGTTTCACGACAATCTCCATGGACACAACCGCATTGCCCAGTCGGCGCAGGGGGAGAAGCTCGGCTTTACTCCGTTTCTTTGCAAAACAAATTACGAGCGCGGCAATCATGAGGACTTTCTCCGTTCGACATGGCTGCGTCCCGATGATTTGCCCCTGTATGAAGAGCATGTTCAGATTGTAAAGCTGGCTACGCGCCGCCATCCCAACCCCGCTCGAGTTGTCGCGGCGTATGCCGATTATTCATACGACGGCAATCTTGCCGATCTGATGGATGCCTGCCATACGTTCCCGAAGAGTTTCGACAACCGCAGTTTTACGAGATGCGCCGCATTGTGGGAGCAGGTTCGCGACTGCAGGAATGCAGACAATTGTCTTCATTGCGGAGCATGTTCGCACTTGATGAAGGAAGTTTTTATATAGTATACTTACATTGGGTATAACCATATGGGGTTATCTGTATTGTCAATAAAGGAGAAAATAATGAAAAGGTGTTTTGCTGGTTTTGTAATGTGCGCCGTTGCGGTGCATTCTCTCGTGTCGATGGCGGCAAATCCCATATGCGACGGCTGGTATGCCGATCCGCAAATCAGACGTTATGGCGATACATGGTGGGTGTTTCCCACCCGTTCGCTGTCGTTCAGGGATCAGGTTGGAATGGACGCGTTCTCGTCTAAGGACATGAAGACGTGGACAAAGCATTCCAACATTCTGACGACCAACGAGGTAAAGTGGGCGAAGGGGGCGATGTGGGCGCCCGACGCGCACGAGGTTGACGGCAAGTATTATCTTTTCTTTTCCGCCAACGACACCTATCCCGTTTCGCGCCGTCGTACCGACGACGCCCCTTGCAAGGAGCCTGGCCTGCAGCGCTACGGCGGCATTGGCGTGGCTGTTGCCGATAAGCCCGAGGGGCCCTACCGCGATTTGATAGGCAAGCCTCTTATTGACAAATTCTGGAATAGGGCGCAGCCTATTGACCAGTATGTCTTTTCGTACAAGGGCGAGTGGTATATGGTATACGGCGGATGGAGCCGTTGCAACCTTGTCAAACTCGCAAAGGACTTCAAGTCGCTCGTTCCGTTCGAGGACGGCAAGCTGTGGCGCGATTTTACGCCCAAAGGATACGTTGAAGGCTCCGTTATATTTGAGCGCAAGGGCAAGTGGTACTTTATGTATTCGGCTGGCGCCTGGACGACGGACAATTACTGTGTCAATTACAGCATGAGCGATTCGCCATTCGGTCCGTATGAGTTCAAGGGGCAGATTCTTGCCTCTCAACGTCCGCTTGCCACGGGAGCCGGTCATCATTCTATGATTTGCGTGCCTGGAACGGACGATTGGTATATCTGCTATCATCGCCGTCCTATTCCGTCAAAGGGCGGAAATCACCGCGTCACGTGCATTGACAGAATTTATTTTGAAGAGAACGGCGATATTAGACCTGTCGTCATGACAGAATAAATACTATACACAAATTGGGTGCTTTTGATACAATAAACATAATATGAAAATAAAATATCTCTCGTTAGATTCTTATATAAAAGCTTATATGGGATATCTCGGCGCCGCCAAGACGGAGCGTTTGAGTTATTCTTTGAGTGTCGAGCGCCTCGAGGCCTCGGGCTTTCGCGAGATTTCTTCGTTCAAGGCCCTCAAGCCCGGCGACAAGGTTTACCGTGGCTGCGAGGGGCGCACGATAATGGCCGCCGTCATCGGCAAAAAGCCTGTCAGCAAGTCCGGACTTAAAGTGGTCGGCGGTCATACCGACGCTCCCCGTCTTGATTTGAAGCCCAAACCCGTTTACGAAAAAGGGGGTTGCGTTTATTTTGATTGCCACATCTACGGCGGCATCAAGAAGTACCAGTGGCTCACGATGCCCTTGGCTCTTTACGGGACGGTTGTTCGCAAGGACGCTTCGCGCGTTGATGTTTGCGTAGGTGACAAGCCGGGCGATCCCGTGTTCATGATAAGCGATATTCTGCCGCATCTCGGCTACGATCAGGCTAAAAAGCTCCGCGACGAATTTTATCCTGCCGAAGATCTTGATGTCATCGCCTGGTCCACATACGCGAAGCCCGAGAAGAGTGAGCGCAAGGACGCCGAGCCCAAGGCCGATAGGGGCGGCCTCGTTGACTTCTTGAAAAAGGAATATTCCATCGAGGAGGAGGATCTGCTCTCCGCCGAGCTTGAGATCGTTCCTGCCGGCATGCCGCGCGAAATCGGTTTTGACCGGGCTCTTATTGCCGGCTATGGCCACGACGACCGCGTCTGCTCGTTTGCCGGACTTATGGCGCTTATCGATGTCGCCAACGGCAAGGCTCCCGAGGTTACCGCGTCAATTCTCATGTGCGATAAGGAAGAGGTCGGTTCGATGGGTTCCACCGGAATGCAGTCGAGCTTCTTCGAAAATACCGTCGCCGAAATAATCGAGCTGCAGGAGAAGAACGCGCGCGACATTATGGTGCGCCGTGCGCTGGAACGCTCTACGATGCTTTCCGCCGATGTCACCGCCGCGTACGATCCGCACTTCCCCGATGTGAACTCAACGGGCAACGCAGCCTATCTCCACAAGGGCCCTGCGGCGTCCAAGTATACGGGCGGCACCACCAAGGGCGGCTCCAACGACTGCGGCCCGGAGTTTGTCGCCGAGATCCGCAGAACGATGGACGAGGGCGGCGTAACGTGGCAGATGGCTGAGCTCGGCAAGATGGAGAAGGGCGGCGGCGGTACGATCGCGCAGTACATGGCGCGCTTCGGCATGAAGGTAATCGACATGGGAACGCCTCTGCTCAATATGCATGCTCCATGGGAGATTGCCTCCAAGTTTGACTGCTGGCAGACGTATTGTGCATACAGCGCCTATTTGAGAGGTTGAAATTTCAGTACCCAATTAATCTATAAGAAACAACAAAGGACATAGGAATGAAATTGAACAGAAGGAACTTTTTGTTTGGTACGGCTGCTGCCGCCACATTGGCAGGATGCTCAACGACCAAGACGGGCTTGCGTCCGCTCGCAAAAGGTGAAAAGCGCACGGTTGCGATTATCGGTTACGGCATTCAGGCTCGTACCGCATTGATTCCGCAGTTCGCCAACAAGAGTCTCGCCCCCAATGTCAAGATTACCGCGGTTTGCGACTGCGATGCGACCCGCGCCAAGGCCGCACAGGATCATGTCAACAGAATCTACAACGACAAGGAATGCAAGATTGCTTTTGATTTCCGTGAGATTCTCCGCGACCCCACGATTGACATGGTGTGCATTGCCACGCCCGACCATTGGCATGCCTACATTTCGGTCGAGGCCATGAAGCACGGCAAGGACGTTTATTGCGAGAAGCCCCTTACCTTCACGATCGATGAAGCAAAGAAGGTTATTGAGGCGCAGAAGAAGTACGGCCGTATTTTCCAGACCGGCTCCATGCAGCGCAGCTGGCGCGAATTCCGCGTGGCCGTTTCGCTCGTACGCGGCGGACTTATCGGAGATGTCAAGTATGTCGATGCCAATTACGGCGCAGGCGGTTCTAAGCTCGGCGGTCCTTCCCACCCCGTCCGTTTCTGGGACGATCCGGCCAACGCCGCCAAGGAAGGCGCACCTAACAATGACGTCAATTGGAAAATGTGGCTTGGTCCGGCCAAGTACCGTCCCTATTCCGATCAGCTCGCTCCCCGCGGCGTGAACGGCTTCTATCCCATGTTTTGGCGCTTTGACGACGATATCGGTTCGGGCTACAATGGCGACTGGGGCGCCCACCACCTTGATATCGCGCAGTGGGGCCTTGATGCCGACAATTCCGGTCCGAGCAAGATTATCGCTTCAACCGAGCCTCATTCCACCAATCTCTATCACGGCGGCCGCCGTCAGTTCGGAATGAAGATGAAGTTCACGAAACCTTACGGAGAAGTTGAGCTTTATCACGGTCCTTTCGGCGTGTGGGGCACGGTGTTCTACGGAACCAACGGTATCGTCGCCGTCAATCGCGGCAAGATTGCCGTTTGGGTCGGCACCGGCGCAATCACCCCCACTCCCGAAATCCGCAAGCAAATCGCTGCGGCAACGTTCATGAAAGAGAAGCTGGTTGCTTCTTCCGTCGGCAAGGATTACGGCACCGACGCTATGGTCAAGGTCGACAACAAGCTCAAGTACGCTCTTGACAGGCTCGAGAAGAATTATGCCGACATCATCACAAAGGCCAATCTCTACAAGAGCTACAACCACGTTCAGAATTTCTGCGAGTGCGTTGAGTCGCGCAAGCAGACGATTACTCCCGCCGAGGTCGGCGGGCGGAGCGGTACGCTCTGCCTTCTCTGCAACATGAGCTACCAGTACGACACGGGCTTTGACTGGGACGGCGTAAATATGACATTCGCCAACGGCACGGGAGCCGGCATCCCCCTTAAGCGCGAAGGTGATAGCAACGGTTGGGAGATTATTGTCTAATGAACAGAGCACCTGTAAAAGCAATAATTCTCGGTTACGGCATTAGAGGCCGCGCTTATGCGGCCTATGCCAAGACACATCCGGAGGATTTTTCTGTCGTAGGCCTTGCCGACCCGGTTGCAGAGTTTCCTGCAGATGTCGGCGTGCCGACATGGAAGCGGTGGGAGGATGCGCTTGAATCTGGCACAGAAGCCGATGCTGTGATTATTGCTTTGCCAGACAGGTTGCACCGGGATGCATGCATCGCCGCTCTCGAGAAGGGTTACCATATCCTTCTCGAGAAGCCTATAGGGTGCACATGGAAGGAGTGCATGGAAATCCGTGAGGCGCAGATAAAGTCGCGTAAACTCATTCTCACGGGTTATGTGTTGCGTTTTGCTCCGTTCTACAAGAAATTGCGTGAAGTTATTACTTCAGGGGTAATAGGCGATCTTACGAGCGTGCATCATCTTGCCGCAATTTCATACGGCAAAGCTGCTCATGCGTATTGCCGCGGCAACTGGTCGGTTGAAGAAAAGGGCACCGGTATGCTTGTAAACAAGTGTACTCACGACTTTGATCTTATCGAATGGTGGACAAAGGGCCGCAAGTGCACAAAGATCTCAAGTTTCGGTTCTCTTTTCCATTGGCGTCCCGAGAACAAGCCGCAAGGTGCGGCCGACCGCTGTATGAACTGCCCTAAGGCGGTGCGCGACAAATGTGCGTTTGATGCGTATAAATTGTACTATGACAGAACGGATTTGAGGTATCATTTCGCCGATGAGTCCGACGAGGCGATTCTCAAAATGATCGAGACTTCCCCATACGGACGTTGCGTGTACGCATGCGGCAATGATTCTGTCGACCATCAGACGGTTCTGATGGAGTACGATGGCGGGCTGACCATCATTCTTGAGATGGAGAGCTATTCCCAGCAGCGTACCCGCGTTACACATTTTTACGGCACCAGCGGCGAAATCATTGCCGATGAGCACAAGATCGAAATTATGCCTTTCCTTGGCGATTCCACCACTATCATCCCGGCTCAGACCGGGCATCACGGCGGTGGTGACCGCGAGATAATGACAGAGTTTGTAAAGCTCGTCAGGGACGCTTCGCCCGAAAGGTATACAAAGATATTGGATGCTGCGCTTGAATCGCATCGCATCGCATTTCTTGCCGAGGAATCGCGTTATTCAGGCAAGACGATCGTTGACTGATTTGTACAAAAAAAGGAGACATATAAATGAATAACATTACATCTAGCAGAAGAGGCTTTCTGCAGGGAATGGCCGGCTTCACGGCACTTGGCGCAAGCGGGTGCTTTTCTATCGGCCGCACAATAAAAGACCGCAAGATTCGTCTTGCAGCAGTCGGTATCATGGGCAAGGGCTACAGCGACTGGACTCCTATGCTCAAGACCGGCCTTGTTGAAATTGTTGCTCTCTGCGATGCAGATGCAAATATGC
>JAZOTG010000263.1:0-2435 GCA_045657505.1 Kiritimatiellia bacterium
TCCATCGTAACGCTTCCGACGCGAGGATCGTAGAACCGGGCGAGCAATCCCGACAGCGTCGACTTTCCGGATCCCGTCCCTCCGACCACAGCAACCATCTTGCCGCGCGGCAGCTCGAAGTCCGCGCATTTTACAGCGTCGCTTTCCGCTGTGTCATACTTAAATGAGACGTTATCGAAAACAATCTTGTCGTCAAACGTTTTCTTTGACGCGGCGTCCGACTTTTCGGGCAATTCCATCTCGAGATCGAGAACCGAATAGATACGCGCCAGCGCGGCCATCGAGGTTTCGATCTGCACCTGGAGTTTCGACAGCTGCTTGACCGGCTTGTAGATTATAAGCAAAGGCGCAAGCATCGGCACGACGTCTGAAATCTTGACGTCGGTCGCGAAACACCAGACCAGAAACGCGCAGATGAGAATTATACCGATGGTCTCGACAACGGGACCGACCATAAGCCCGATGCGAAGTCCGCGCATCGTCGACTTGAGAAGATATCTGTTAGTTTCTTTATAGCGTTTATTCTCAAACTCCTCGGTGTTGTAACTTTTAACGACCTTGATGCATGTCAGAATCTCGTGAATCTTCGCGCCGATCATCGACCCGCGCTCCATCGCGCGGCGGGCCCATTTTTTAACGCGCTTGCCGATCATCTGAATAGGCAGGACAAAAAGCGGAAATCCGATCAGAATGAGAAGCAGCGTCGCCATCATGTTGTTGGCGATCGCGAACCACACGATAAAGCCGATCGCGACGAAAATCTCGAACGGCGCCATCGCGACTTCTGAAAGTATGGTCGAAAGAATCGTCTGAATCTGCTGAGGATCGTTGGAGATGCGAGTCATCAGCTGCCCGACGTCCACGCGCCCGTAAAACTGAAGATTCTGTTTTTGAACATGCTCCAGAAGATCCTGGCGCAAATCGGCGACGGCATGCGCCCCCGCCCAGCTGAGGCAGTAATGATTGAGATACATCAGCAGCAAACGCATAAGCGCCACCAGCGGAACGACGATACATACAATCAAGAGAAGCGCTCCGCCCATTCCTCCTTTTTCGTTCTGAAGCTCAATCCCGAGTTTCGAGGCGAATTTCTCCAGCTTTGGATACCAGGAAGGAAGCTTGGAATTTTTCGCGATTTGTTTTTCAAACGTGTTGGACGGTTTATGTCCGGTCTTTTCCGCTGCATTTTCAGCGGCATCAGAAGCCTTTACGTCTTTATCCGCATCGGCGGCGGCCTTGGAGACTCCTGCGTCGTGACTCTCCACATGCTGCAAGGTAGGCTGGACTATCTGAAAAAAGGGAACGAGAGTCCCTGCCGTAAGCATTCCGCAGACAACGCCCACGATAAGACGGAATTTATAACGCCTGGCGTATTTCCAGACGCGGCCGTAAGCTTCGCGGACCGTATAAGTCTTATCGAAAAACTCTTTTTTGTATTGTACAGCCATTTGCCTTCAACTTCCTAACCGTTGTTCGATATATCGGCCATTTCCTTTTCCGTAGGCCACTTGCGGAAATAGCGGTAATTGAGCACCCACGCCGAAGGATGGCGGCGTATGACGCGCTCAAGATCGGCGATGCAGCGCTGCGTCATTCCTCTGATATCGCGCGCTTCTTCACATTTGTACGATGCCACGACTTCACAACGGTAACGGCCGTCTTTCAGCGGCCTCGACCACGCGACCACAATCGGGGCTTTTCCTTTGGCGCTGAAGAAAGCCGGCGCCGCCGAAACGGGAATCGGACGGCCAAAAAACTTCACCCATATTCCGCCGTCTTTGGGCTTGACGAGCTGATCGACGAGAAGCCCGAGCGATTTTCCGCTCTTAAGCCCCTGCATGAGCGGCCGGAACGCGCCGTCGGCATGGACGATTTCCTGGCCGATGGAAGTGCGCGACTTCATCAGCAGATTGGTCATGCCGCCGGTGCCGATATCCTTGGCGACAGACATCATCGGATGGCCCTCAAGAAACGCGAGCTGCGAAAGTATCTCCCAGCAGCCGATATGCCCGGAAACGGTGACCGCCGGCCTGTTTTCGGCGAGAAACCGCTTTCCATCCTCCGACATTTCACCGGCCGCCTTTACCCGCTTCACCGCGTTTCGGCACGTCCAGAACGCATGCCCCACCGTCCGCGCCATGTTGCGGTACGAGCGGCGGACGATCTTCTCCTCGGCGTTCGTGGGATTGTAGACTTCAACCGGCCGCAAAACGCCTTCGCATTTCATTTTGCCGTAGACCGCCCGGAGATTCGCAAGCGAAAGTCTCCGCCCCCTGCCGTCAAGCCGGTACATGACCGCCGAAACGAAATCGCAAAAGCCGAGCATCCACCGCCGCGGCAGATTCGACAGGACCAGAATTCCCAGTCCGATGCCGAGCCATTCAAACGGAATGCGCAGAATCCGTTTAATCTTTTTGACTTTCACTGATTTCATC
>JAZOTG010000264.1:0-7451 GCA_045657505.1 Kiritimatiellia bacterium
CTCCGACTTCACCTCGTCGAGATACTCGTGCAAACGCTCCACGGGCGTTTCGGGATTGATTGCGACGGCACGCTTAACGCCGTTCGCCGCGATTTGCGCAAGCACGGCGTGCAAATCGCAGTCGGCCTCAACATGCACCTGTATCGTCTGCGCTCCCGCCTTTACGAACTTTTCAATAAACTGGTCGGGTCGCGAAAGCATCAAATGGACATTCCTGTAAAAATCAGGAGCCACCTTCTTTGAGACGGCGACAACATCCGGCCCGAATGAAATATTCGGGACGAAATGCGGATCCATAATATCGAGATGAAGCGCGTCCGCACCAGATGCCTCGGCTCTGAGAATCTCATCGCCGAGTCTGGAAAAATCGGCGGCGAGAAGCGACGGAAGTATTTCTACCTTCATTTTTCTTTTTTACTTTTTGAGTTCTATACGGTCAAACAAAAATGCGCGGAAGCCGCGAACGCGTCCAGGCCCGTCAGACTGGCGCGGCGTAAAGTTAAAGCCTCCTACAGACTCAACCTTGCCGAGATCGATTACGAAATAATGCGGATGCCTCGGCTGACGCGCCTGCCACTGGCTGTGCCACATGTTTGCCGTCTGGCCGTCAACAAGATTCTCGGCACTTCCGTCTTCGGCCTTACGCTCCTCCGATGAACACGCGGCGATAGACCATTTTGTGTGAGGTATATTGTTGCCGTTGCCGTCGACGAGATCAATTTCGCCGCATGCGGCGAACTCGCGGCCGTCCCACGCGCTGAGCGTCTCGAGAGCGAAATAGCGCCCCTTGACCGGAGACTTGAAACGGATGTCCTGACGCTTGCTCTCATTGGCGAACTCACCTTCCATGACGGGCTTTTCAAGCTTGGAAGCGAGTTTCGCGCGCGGCTGGAATGCATAATAATCCGTTTCGGGGAGCAGCTCTCCGAGAATGGGGGTGTCAGTCCAGGCAAGCGTAAACAAATCGGAAAAGGCAGGCAGCCCGACTGCGTCCCAAATGATGATTTCGTTCATTCCGTCTTTAAGCCAGCACCCGGGGACATACATCGTCTGCGTAGGGCCGATCGACCAATAACGGCCAATCCAACGGCCGTTTACACGAACCAAGCCGCGCCTCCAGCTGCGCATGTCAAGAAATGTGTCTTTAGCCTCCATCTTAACGTTATACTTGTAAAAACGTCCCGCCGGCTGGTCGCTATGCGCGACAAAAGCCGAAGGGCGAAACTTGAGAGAATCCATTGCGCCCTTATCGAGATCGAACTTTACAAGCTTCCAATTCTTAAGCTCTACCCCTCCGAGCTTCACAGCTCCGACAATACCCTTCTGCGAAGCATGCATAATATGACCAAAATTGTAACGCCCCATCGGCTCGACAATGATTTCAAGCTTGCGGGCCTTGGCGGCGGGGGCTATCTTTACACCCAAATTAGGATAACGGCGGTCGAAGTAGCCAAGTTTCTTGCCGTCGACGAGCACTACACCCAAATCGCGGACATCGGCCTTGAGCTCACCGCCAAGCCCGGCAGGAATCGTAGTTGAATAAACGCCAAAACCGTAGCCGAAATCGGCCTTCTCAAATGTAAGCGGAGTGACGGAATCTACTGTCGCGGCGTTAGACTCAAGAATTGACGCGACAACCGGTACGACACGCGCAGAACCTTTCTGGAGCGGATTTTTTGCGGGCGCGGCGGGGATAGTCTCACCTTCGTTCAAATATTTCGCAAACAGGTTCTTCATCGCGCTAAACTTGGTTGGATGAGCCCACCCGGCCTCGGAAACGGGAGCGTCGTAATCGTAGCTCGACGTCTGGGGGCGGAACGGCGCATTGCAGCCAGCCCACCACCCGAACGATGTTCCGCCGTGTGCCATGTAAACCGAAAAACTCGCCTTGTTCTTGAGCATGTATTCAAGATCGGCCAAACATTGCGCAGCATTCTTGACATTGTGCCGCTCGCCCCAGCTGTCGAACCATGCAGGATAATATTCGCCGCACATAAGCGGCCCACTGGGACGGACCTTACGCAACTGCGCAAAGGCATTCTGAGGATTTGAACCGAAATTGACTACGGGAAGAAGCTCCGGTATAAGACCGTTTGAAAGATTGTACGCCGGATTGCAGCAAAACGCGGGGATATCAAACCCTGAACGCCTTATGGCATAATACTGCCTGCGCATGTAATCTTTATCAGACCCCCAAAAGCCATACTCATTCTCGACTTGAACCATGAGTATGTTGCCGCCATGCGTAATCTGGCTGTTCTTGAGCACCTTGCCAACCTCATAGAGATATTCGCAAGCCGGCACGAGATAACGCTCGTCGGATGTTCTCAGCCTTATGCCGTCTTCCTTCATAAGCCACCACGGAAGGCCTCCGAACTCCCATTCCGCGCAAGTATAGGGGCCGGGGCGCAGAACGACCCACATACCCTCCTCCTGCGCCACACGGCAAAACTCGGCAACATCGTTCTGGCCTGAAAAATCATACTCGCCGCGAACACGTTCGTGAATATTCCAAAACATATATGCGCATACGGCGTTAAATCCGCAGGATTTCACCATTTGAATGCGATGCCTCCACAATTCGCGCGGGATACGGGCAAAATGCATTTCGGCGCAGCGAATCACAAATGGCTTATCATCAAGCAGGAATGATTTTTCACCGACTGAAAAAGTATGCTTGCCGGTAATAGGAGCAGCCAATAGAGAAAGCGCGGAAAAGATTCCGCCCAGCAATAATATAATAAGTTTTTTCATATGGAGATTTTATCAAATCGCACGACACTCTTTCAACTCAAGCCCAAGTAACAAAAATCTTTCCCGCAAAACAAAAAAGCCCAGTCAATACTGGGGATTTCGCACTTTTTGATGGAGCGGGCGAAGGGAATCGAACCCTCGTAAGAAGCATGGGAAGCTCCTATTCTGCCATTGAATTACGCCCGCGCACATATGGCGGAGAGAGAGGGATTCGAACCCCCGATACCCTTGCGGGTATGCATGATTTCGAGTCATGTGCATTCAACCAGGCTCTGCCATCTCTCCAACACATTTCCGCATATGATACCAAATCAATTATCGATGCGTCAAGTCGGGAGAAATGGGGTACGATTTTAAATCGTTATAAAATTACATCCGGGAGAAACCGCATCCGCGTAAAAAAGAAGCGCCTGCAGCCAGGCGCTTCTTCTGCAACATGCTTTAGCGAACAATTATCTTAAAGCCGTTGCGCACGAGGCACATACCGTTAGCCTTCTTTGAAAGCATGTATCCGGCCTTTGCCGCATCTCCGTCAAGAACAAACGAAACATCTGCAGACGGAGCAGTCTCGTTTGTCCATTGGATTAAAGGCACTCCCGAGGCAACGATGTCCTTGAGATCGGTACGATTATCAAGAACAACCTTAACTGTGGCGTTATCAGCAAATGTCACCGTATTAAGACCGGTTGTAAATGCCGATGTAATTGAAAACGCCCCGGTAAGTGCCGACAGATCCAGCACCGCGCCATCGCCAAGCGTACATCCGTAGAATCGGTCGCTGACACAAGGCTTGAATGTGCCGACCACAAACAGCCTATTGGTGCCTTCGTTGCTATCGCCTTCATAGAGCGCAGTGTAACTGCGCATTGTAACTGGCGCAAGAACCCTAAGCGCGCTTCCGACCACAAAGTCGGACTCCTGCGCCTGAATGTGATAAGCATGCTCAGGATTGCCTGTGTAATAGCCAAACTGGAACGAACCCGCGCCCGTTGTGGTGAGGGTACCCTCGCCTATCTGAGTTTTTACTATATGAAACACCTTGCCGCTTGCGATATCAAATGTAATATTGTGACCGGAAAGCTGGATGATTGTATCGTCTTCGACCCCGTTAGTATTGCTACGAAGTCCGCAGCTGTTGCCGACAATATATTGGGAGTCTGCAGTAAGACGAATTTCTTTCAGCTGTCCCCAGTCCTGACTCCTGTCCTCCGTGTTATTGTTACGGAAAATGCCGCCGTCGCCGACATACACATACCCCAGCGCCTTCTGGTTGTAAAGCCCCTTCATATCGAAGATACCGGTGTTGTCACCATTTTTAGAGACGGTTATCGTGCTCCTGTCGGCTCCGAATAATCTGTCGGTAGCATTCATCTTGGTGTTCTCAACGACACCTTCCTTGATTACGGTGCCGCCCGTATAGGTCTGACCGCCGATGCCCTGTACGAATGTGCCTGTACCGTATTTCACCAGCCTAATGTTGCCGCTTATTTTAGCCGTCTCATTGACCTTGCGGCCTTCAGCGACAACAATGTGAAGTTCGGATGTAATCTCACCGTTCGAATTTGCAAACTTTGCATTCGGATACGACTGCGAATCAAGATTCGCGACTTTAAGCGTTTTGCCGTTAAGTTCAAATCGAGCACCGTCGGCAAACACGGGCGCACCCCAATTTGTGAGATCACAATCAGCATCAAGCGTAATAGCCGTAGTAACCACGCCAGGAAGCGCTGTGTTAGGCAAGGTGTCGCCTTTCTTATTCTGGCAAACCCAGTTCTGCGGATTCTTTACATCTGAATCAACCGCTGCGGTCCAGCGCGCCGTTATTGGGGTAAGCGAATAATTGACATGAATGGCATTACCCTCAACCATAAGGACATGGCCGCCATTGCCGTATACAGAAACATAGTCGTTCAAACTTCCGCCGGCAGGGAGAGCAAGTTCGCTGAAACTTATTTTAACATGATCGTCAGTGGTAAGACCTGACATGTCAATGACAATGCGGGAATTCTCCTGCAGAGACAGAGTGTCTACGTGAATATCGCTCTCGGTGGAACAAACAAGCGTCGAACCGTAGCCGAGCCTGATAGAATCAATAGACGATGATTTTTCAAGTGTTACGCTGCCAGGACCATACACACCAAGCGTTCCAGCGATTTCAGAGTTGATGACGACATTTACGTCTTTGCCCGCAAAAATGCCGCCTTCGCCAAGAGTAAGCGTACCGCCATTTATTGCCGCACTCTGCTCAAAGCCTAAACCCGCGGCCGAAGCTCCTCCCTCGGGCACCGTAACATCACTGTTAAAGACTCTGTAATTACCGGCACCCCAGTCGGCAGCACCTTCGCCGGCCCAGCCGCAGCCCATTGACCACTTTTGCTGCAACGCCTCGCGTACTGCAACACGAGTCAAACCGCCTACGACCTCATTAAACAAGATAAGTTCAGAAATCGCGCGACCGCCCGAACGGCCGCCGATACCTCGATCACTTGACAAATACGATGCCGTCACATTAAACGGCAAGGCATCCTTAGTTGCCAAATAATCAAACACGTGTACGCCGTACGGGGGCACTTCGCTTACTGCGTTTCCAACGTACTTGCCATCACATACGAATGTTCCGTCCTTGCTGCCGGAATAGTAGTATCCATACGCACCATTGCCCTCGCGGTGGAACCAATAATCATTTTTATCGCCCAAGAAAAACGCATGCTGCTTGCGCTCAATATCCATTACCCAGAATGCGGTCTGAAGCTCGGTGAGCCGCGTGAACTCAAGGTCGATGGCACTGCCCGTCTTGCCCATCAAAAATGCGGGAACTCCGTTTGTAAAGCCGTACGCGCCTGCCGCCGCCGAATCATACTTGAAAAGGTCGCCTGCCGTACCGCTATTCTTCCAGCCGGATATTTCGCCTCCGTTATAAATAAAATTATCAGCGCCTGAGGCATCGACATGAACTGCCGCTCGCGACATCAAGTCATCCATGTACGCCTTTGTGGGACTCCATTTGTTTTTAAGATGGCGATAGAGCGCATCCAACTGCAAATTTGACAGCTTGTAATCAAAAGACAATATTTCCGCTACGCGCTTTCCACCGTTGCGGTTATCCGTACGTCTGTCCTGACCAATATTGCACCATTCAAGATTCTTCGTCGCCGTAAAGGCATACACGCTGAGAGAACCTGCTATTTCTGGGAAAGTTCCGTCATTTACTATCCTGCCGTTGCACCAGATTTCGCCGCCCATGGAAGTACGTATATACACCCCATCGTGACCATATGTATATCCGCCGCCGCCACCCCTATGAAAACGAAACTCATTTGTATCGCCAAGGAAAAACACATCGCCACTGCGGGCAACCTCCGTTACCATCACAACGGTCCGCGCATTGGTGATTCTGTTGGCAAGACGCATGTCAATACCGCTTGAAGGTGCACCGGTATCATACACGGGCCTACCGCCGATAGTACCCATCGTACCATAATTGATACCCTTAATACTGCCGTATGCCTCACTGGGAGTAAAATGATTTTCGTTGCCGGATATGTCCTTCCACTGCACAACCTTGGTCGGATCTGTGCTATCATAAACAATACTGTCGGCGGAAGAAGCGTCAAAATGAACCTGCGCCCTGCCAACGATGGTTGCAACACCATCATACCACTTTGAATAAAGATATTTTTCTACCTCGGCGATTTCGCCGTCTTCAAGAGCGCGTGAAAATGCGATTACTTCGCAAAGCCTTTTGCCTCCGACACGGTTGGCCTCTCCGCGATCGCGCGTTAAATTCCTTACTGCCGCGCCTTCACCATTGGCCATGTAACGGTAAGTTATCAATTGATAACCACTTGGAATGGGCGTTCCGCCGGGGTTGTCAACCTTAAGACCCATATTCCAATAATCACACTCCGGGGCATGCGAATACTTATACTCGCCGTTGCCGCCGCGATGAAACGGATATTCATGACCGCCAGAAGTATTTTCACTCCCTCTGGGCCCGCCTAAAAGAAACGCGTGCTGCACGGGGTCGACATCGACAACAAAAAACACCGTTTTTACGCAATACGACGCTCCAAACTTAAGGTCTGATTGCGTTCCTATCGAGAAAAAGTCTACTGCCTTTAAACCAGAAAGATCGCCGGAAGCAATTTCGATAACCTGAGGTTTTTGCGTAATTCCGTCGTATATGGCCGCAAAAGGATATCCCGCACCGCGCACATCGACCCATGAATCAAGTTCATCACCGACATTCAAGTTAGAAGCATCAAGCCAGAACGTCGCTTCACTGCTGACAAATCTTGGAGGAAGCGGATTGACTGCAGCTTGTAAATTGGCCGAAAACAACACTGAAGCAATACCAAACATTAATACTGAACGCATATGAGCACCCTTTGTTATTTGTTAAGTTTTTTACTAAAAAAAATCAGCGCACATGAATCATAAAGCCTGACTTAATCCAGCGCCATGTTAATTTGACAGCGGGATCGCCCTTCTGCCATGTATATCCGACATCACCGCGCACCGTATTGGACAGCAAATCACCGCCATCAAGTGTTTCAACCCTGCCAATCGGCCGCATACTACTGCCTGCCTCCGAATCTAACGAAGGCGGAGCTGTAAATGTCCATGTGCCGCCGACTTCATAAGCGCCCGGCACCTCGGTTGGTGCAAAATCACCCTCTACCGCAACAAAGTCGGAT
>JAZOTG010000265.1:0-2046 GCA_045657505.1 Kiritimatiellia bacterium
GCCGTTGAATTGAAGCGGCTGGGCCTGACACACGGCGCATACGACAACTGGAGAGCGTGGAGAGCCTGCCCCGGAGCTTTTACGCTATCAAGAATGGCTACATATGGTTACGATGTGATGTACATTCTGACGGGGAAAAGGACGGTGAGCAACCAATGAACGCTTATGTATGCGACAGATGCGGCAAAGTGATTTCGCCAGCAGATAACACCTGTTTTGTCACTTTTTTGTCGGTTGGAACGATTCTTGACCGTTCCGACAAAGCCGACCTATGCAGTGATTGTTTCCAGCTCGTTAAAAAAATTGCTTTCGGAAAAGCAAAAACAGATTTGGAGGGAAAATAGATGGCAAACTACGCACAGCGCCGTGACGCGCTGATCAGAGTTGCGGCAGAGGCAGGGGAGCAGGTCGGGACGCAGCGGATGGCTGATCTGATGGCCCTTGCGCTGAATGATCCGGATGTCATGGGCAAAGATGTCCTCGGCCCGGAGCGAATCAAGAGGGTATACGCAAGACTGTACGAGCTGGAGGCCGAACTCGCCCAGGCGTGGAGGAAGGGCGACGAACAGGACTACGCTCAAGCCAAGCAGGATCGGGAATTGAGGCGTATCTTTGGCGGCGACTTTGTTCCGTTCGAGGAGAGATACCCGGATGTGAAAAAGCCGAAATAATCCTTGACAATCCCGACAAGGTATGGTAATATAATCACGGTTGATAGTGTTGGGCTGAACGCTATCAGCGACAAGCAAATACTATCGACCGATAACCTCCAATTAGGCGGCAGCCCCCGCTTAGTTGGGGGTTGAGTTTTTAAGGAGGACATGGAATGGAACTGAATGCGTTGGTTGCTTGCGAGGAAAGCCAGGCAGTTTGTAAAGCACTCTTGGAAAAGGGCTACAACGCTTTTTCGTGTGATATTCAGCCTTGCTCTGGAGGCAGGCCGGATCGACATATACAGGGTGATGTGTTGCCACTACTGAATGGCCACTGTGAATTTGAGACGATGGACGGCCAGACGCACACAATTGACGGCAAGTGGGATCTGATTATTGCCCACCCGCCTTGCACATATCTTTCAAATGCTGGTGCGCGTTGGCTATGGGCCGGTCAAAAGTTGAACGAAGAACGATATGCAAAAGGTCTTGACGCGAAAGAGTTTTTCATGAAATTCTGGAACGCTGACTGCCCGCATATTTGCATAGAAAACCCTGTGCCGTCAAGCGTTTATAATCTTCCTGATTGCGCTCAATTCGTGCAACCCTATGAATACGGGCATCCGTACAGCAAAAAAACTTGTCTGTGGTTAAAAGGGCTTCCGCTGTTAAAGCCAACAGAAATAATCGCAGACCACAAGCCTTTTGTTTCGTCTGGTAGTTACAGCAAAACGCACGATCCGAAATACAAGGGCGCAAGCAGAAAGGGCGGAAGTGCAAAGAGCCGCAGCAAGACCTTTCCCGGTATTGCAAAAGCTATGGCGGAACAGTGGTCGAGATACATCGAGGAGGAACGGAAAGCATGAACAGATTGACTGACAGAAGCAAAAAAATCCCGTTGCCCTGCGCTGACAATGCGTCGTTTTGGGCGCGTGTGCATGAAAAACTCGCACGATACGAGGACACGGAGCTGGCGCCGGAGGAGATCAAGCGTTCCGACGATCTCCTGCGGGGGTTTATTGATCTTAGCAGAAGACATGAAAGAACGCTTCC
Source organism: Kiritimatiellia bacterium (assembly GCA_045657505.1). Lineage (GTDB taxonomy): Bacteria > Verrucomicrobiota > Kiritimatiellia > RFP12 > UBA1067 > UBA1067. Next base: position 1,707 of record JAZOTG010000265.1, read on the forward strand.
TTGGATGGAGAAGGTCATTATAGCTGATCGCGAAGGCCGCCTGCTGGTACTGCCGTGCGGAGACGATGTAACGCTTGAATACAACGGTTTGCTTTATAAGGGCGACCACTGGAACCCGCCGACGCTGACGGCGTTTGCTGATGATCCATCAACAAGAAGCGGCCTGCGTGTGCATATTTTTAGAATAGAGGACGCTGAGAAGGCGCTGGAGGGGATGGAATGAGCGAACTCGGCGAAAAGGTAAGAATGTCAATCGAACGGCTGAGGGCTTTTGAACCGAAAAACGGCGAAGGCTACTATCTCGCGTTTTCTGGCGGCAAGGACAGCGTTGTTATAAAGG
>JAZOTG010000266.1:0-8624 GCA_045657505.1 Kiritimatiellia bacterium
TAGTGCCCGAAGGAAAGAAAGATTTGACTGGAGTTGTTTCTGTAAAACTCTCCGGCGGCGTTATGGCTCCGTGGTTCCGCCTTGGACGCGACACTAAAGAGTCGTTCGAACGCGAGTGCCGCCAGACTGGAGCTCCTTACGGTGAGATTCAGGCGAAAGACATTATAATTACAGCTGAAACAGTGTCGTTAAAAAAAGTTGACGATCCGGTCTGGATGGCGGAACATTGGGATAAAATTCTTGCTTCTTCGCAGGAATTGGCCCAGTGGAAGGAGCGCAAGTCGCCAGAGAGGATATGTAGCGACGTTCAGTTGATGGCTGGCTTTATGCATGCAGGCTATCCTATTATGACTCATATTGAATTCTCAAATCGTATTGACTGGGCGCTTGATCGCGCGCGCCTTGAAGCGGGCGGGGCGTGGGGTTGTTATCATGAGGTCGGTCATAATCATCAAAATTACGACTGGACGCCCGATGGCATGGTCGAGGTTACTGTAAATCTTTTTACTCTCCATACCATTGAAACAGTTGTTGGTAAGAATATTCGTGACGATGTGTTCCATTCTGGCACTACCCATGCCAAGAGATATGTTGACGATTGGGTGTCGCGAGGCAAGCCGTTTAGCGAAATGAAAACCAATCCCTTCCTTGCTCTTGAAATGTTCGTTCGCATTAAGGAGGCATACGGTTGGGACTTATACAAGAAGGTGTTTTCCAGGTACTTGCGCAAGGACTTCAATCGTCCTCGTAATGATAGCGAAAAGTGGCAGATTTTAGCAAAGGAACTCTCTGCTGCGGCAGGAGCGGATATAGGTGCCGTATTTGCCGATTGGTCGGTTCCTCTTACGGAAGAAACACGCAAGGCATGCGCGGTTTATCCTCCTGCAACTGTGGTCGGCTTACCAACTAAATGATATAATAAGTGCTATGAAATTAGATCCCACAAAAATGAAAGATTGGCAGATTGCGGAAGCTGCCGAAGAGAATATGCGCAAAGCATCTGACTTGGCCAAGGAGCTTGGTCTTAAAGAAGATGAATGGACTCCTTATGGTGATGTTTTAGCCAAGATTGATGTCACAAAGGTGCTTAAGCGCGTTAATGCCGGTCGCAAGGGAAAGTATATCGATGTTACGGCTATTACGCCTACTGCGCTTGGCGAAGGTAAAACCACCACGACTCTTGGGTTGGTGCAGGGGCTTGGTAGGCTTGGTAAGAAAGTGATTGGATGCGTTCGACAGCCTTCTGGCGGCCCTACTTTTAACATCAAAGGAAGTGCTGCCGGCGGCGGTTTGGCTCAAGTCGTTCCGCTTACGTCGCTTTCGTTGGGATTGACCGGCGATGTAGATGCGATTACAAACGCGAACAACTTGGCTATGGTTGCTCTCAATTCGCGAATGCAGCATGAGCGCAATCACGATGATGCGTGGCTTGCAGAGCGTGGGCTTAAGCGTCTTGATATTGATCCTGAGCGTATTCAGTTCCGCTGGGCGATGGATTTTTGTGCGCAGGGCCTTCGCAATATAACAATTGGCCATGGCGGGAAGCTTGATGGCTTTGAGTGCAGCAGCGGATTTTATATTACGGTTGCTTCTGAGGTTATGGCGATTCTTGCTATGAGTTCGGATTTGGCTGATTTGCGCAAGAGGCTTTCCAAGATTATTGTAGCCTATTCAAAGTCGGGCGCTCCGGTTACTACGGCCGATCTCGAGGTCGACGGAGCCATGTGTGCGCTCTTGGTTAATGCCATCAAGCCAACGATGATGCAATCTATTGAAGGCCAGCCAATGTTTGTTCATGCAGGTCCTTTTGCAAATATTGCGATTGGCCAGAATTCGGTTGTTGCCGACAGATTGGCCTGCGCGCTCGGCGATTATGTGGTGACTGAAAGCGGTTTTGCGAGCGACATGGGCTTTGAAAAGTTCTGGAATATTAAGTGTCGCTGCTCAGGGCTTAAGCCTGATGCTGTCGTTCTTGTCGCAACGGTTCGTGCGCTTAAAGCCCACGGAGGTGCGCCGCAAGTTAAGGCGGGGCTTCCGCTTGACCCTGTATATACGAGCGAAAATCTCGAGTTGCTTGAGAAGGGTTGCGAGAACCTTCTTGCGCATATTGACATTATTCGCCGAAGCGGAGTTCAGCCTGTTGTGTGCTTGAATGCTTTCTATACAGATACGCAGGCAGAGCGCGATCTTGTAAGGCGTTTCGCTGAATCGGCCGGCGCAAGGTTTGCAGTTTCAGATCATTGGCTAAAGGGCGGTGAGGGCGCTGAAGAGCTTGCTCGTAAGGTTATTGAAGCGTGCGATGAACCGAATGATTTTGCTTATTTGTGCGATTTGTCCGAGCCAATCAAGGACAGAATCGAAAAGCAGGTTAAAGAAGTTTACGGCGGTGACGGAGTTGATTTTGAGCCTCTTGCATTTGAGAAGCTCAAGGCATATCAATCCAATCCCGAGACGGCTCAGCTTCCTATATGCATTGCCAAGACGCAGTATTCGCTCTCACATGACCCGAAACTTCTTGGCAGGCCAAAAGGCTGGAGGCTTCCAGTTAAGGATATTTTGGTTTATGCCGGAGCGGGATTGCTTGTGCCTGTCGCTGGCGAAATTAAACTGATGCCAGGAACGAGCGCGTCTCCTGCGTATCGCAGAGTAGATGTCGATGTTGAGACAGGAAAAGTAAAGGGGTTGTTCTAATATGAAACGTCAGTTCGTATTAATAGCAAGTTTGATAGCTGGCTTGATTGCAGCGTTGCTTACAAGTGCGTATATCAGCGGCAAGCAGGGTGAGTTTCGCGACAGAGAGCGCGCATTGAAACGCAAGTACGGAGAGATGGAGGCGCTATGTTTTGTTGCCGCAAAGACTTCTGGCAGTGTTATTACGCGAGAAGATTTGAAAGTGTGCAATACATTTCGTCTTGGTAACGAGGGGTATGTTATCACGCGTGAAAATATGTCTGATATAGTGGGTAGGACGCTTGTGTCTCATGTTGAAGCTGGCATCCCAATTCGTTGGACAGACATTGAGGGAGCCGTTAGAGGCAAGAGTCTTTCGGCCGATGTAGAATCTGGTTATAGGGCTATGTCGATAAATGTCACCGGCTCGGCTTCTGTGTCTGGAATGGTACGTGCCGGCGATCAAGTTGATGTAATTGGTACTTTTACATTCCCAAGTGACGAAGGCCGCAATAAGCGTGGCGATCCAGCGACATGTACTATTCTGCAAAAGGTTACAGTACTGGCTGTAGGCGACGAGACGGCGAAGTCTCGTTCTCGTAATTTAGGGGCAACAACTTCCTCTGGGTATTCCACCGTCACTTTGCTTGTTACGCCCCGCGAGGCCGAGATGCTCGCTTTTGCTGAGCAGATTAAAGGCCGCTTGGTTCTTACCCTGCGCAACAAGAACGATACAGAGACTGAAGGTAAGCTTCCTGTTGTCGAATTCGACAAAATTCGCGAGCAGATTACAGAGCTTAACCGTTTGAGAAATCCCGTTGGGCGTAAGACGCGCTAATTTATCTGGGGTACGAAAATGTATTATCTGACAACACTTGTAGATGGACAGCGCCAAACGTGTGAGCTTGCCGAAGGTTCATGGATTATAGGTCGCGCAGCGTCATGTCGCATTAGGTTTGATAGTCCGGCTGTAAGTGAGCGCCACGCTGTTATCACGGTTAGGGAGAGTGGCGTTGTCCTTGAAGATTTAAACAGTCTCAATGGTACGTTTGTCAATGGCGAACCTATCGATGGTGCTGTTGTTCTTGATGAGTCAATGGTTGCTCAGATAGGCGATAATATGTTTCGTGTTTCGTCACAAGCGCCTGGCGTCGAGAATATGGAGCTCGAAGATGATCCTGCCGATGATTCTGCCGTAGATCTTGATGCAGACGAAAATGATGAGGAGCAAAACTCCGAAGAAGATTCAATGCGCGAGTTGAGGAGAAGCGTTCAGGGGCAAATTCAAAAGGAGCTTCTTAACCGAATGGATATGAAGCGCCTCACGCTTGATGGCGTAGATCGTGAAGGGTTGGAAGAAACAGCCCGGATGAAGATCCGCCAAATCATTGACGAGGTTGTTGCCAAAAGGCGTTTACCCGATGGTATTGACGCAATTAGGCTAGAGGACGATGTTTTTAACGAGGCAATGCGTTTGGGGCCTCTTGAGGAACTTCTTGCTGATGATTCGGTTAGCGAAATTATGGTGAATGGTCCTCACAGTGTCTATGTCGAACGGAAGGGTAAATTGACGCTTTCGGATTGTCAGTTTACGGATGACGCGAGTGTTCTTGCTGTAATTGAAAGAATTGTTTCTCCGCTCGGACGCCGCATTGATGAGTCGCAACCGTATGTGGATGCTCGATTGGAGGATGGTAGCCGCGTTAATGCTATTATCGCGCCATTGGCACTTTCCGGTCCTACTATAACTATTCGAAAATTTTCCAAGAGTGCGTTGACGCCGGCAGATTTCATAAGGTTCGGTACGTGGACCAATAATGCTGCTGAGTTCATGAAGCTTTGTGTGTATCTCAGGAAGAATATTATTGTAGCTGGAGGCACTGGCTCTGGTAAAACAACATTGCTGAACCTGCTTTCCGGTTATATTCCGCGTAATGAGCGTATAGTTACCGTTGAGGATGCGGCCGAATTGCGTCTTCAGCAGCCTCATGTGGTACGTCTTGAGGCGAGGCCTCCCAATATCGAAGGCAAAGGCGCTGTGACAATTCGCGACCTTGTGAAGAACTGTTTGCGCATGCGCCCTGACCGCATTATCGTGGGCGAATGCCGTAGCGGGGAAGCTCTTGATATGCTTCAAGCTATGAACACTGGTCACGACGGTTCTCTTACAACGGTTCACGCCAATTCGCCGCGCGATGTTATATCGCGTCTTGAGACGATGGTTATGATGAGCGGCATGGAACTGCCCTCAAAGGCAATTCGTGAGCAGATTGCCAGCGCAGTTGATATCATAATTCATGAATCCCGTCTTTCTGACGGTTCGCGTAAGGTTGTTGCTATTACAGAGGTGGTTGGTCTTGAAGGAAGCCAAATAGTTATGCAGGACCTTTTCACTTTTGTTCAGACGGGCGTTGGCGAAAACGGAAAAGTTGTTGGAGAATTCCGCCCGACGGGTGCCGTTCCTTCATGGTTAGATCAACTTGCTGGGCGCGGAATAAAAGTAGATACAAGAATGTTTGACCCGGCTTTTAGCGGCGATGTTAAAATCGCTTACAAGTCGTAAACGGAGTCTGTTAGATGTTAGCGTGGCTTTCGGTTTTATTTTTTGCGCTCTCTATTGGCGGGGCGGTATGGTATTTCCTCTCAGGGGTTAAGGTCAAGTCGGGTTGGCAGAATGGACAGACTCCGCTTGCGCGTTGGCTTGACGATCGCCGTCGTCGCAAGTTTAACGACCAATTACCCGAAGCGCTTGCAACAATGTCAAATGCATTGAGGGCTGGCTTTTCAATCTCTCAAGCCTTTGATTCCGTTGTTGAGCAGGATTTAAATCCGATGAGCGAGGAGTTTGCCATCTTGCAGCAACAGCTTCGTATTGGCATGTCCTTTGAGTCGGCGTTACAATCTATGTCCGATAGGGTCGGCTCAGACGATTTATCACTTGTTACAACGGCAATTCTTATTAGCCGTAAGACGGGCGGTAATGTCACCGAGATTTTCGACAAGATTTCCGAGACTATTCGCAGCCGCATGAAAATCGAGCGCAAGGTGCAGACGCTTACCGCGCAGGGGCGTATGCAAGGGTTGCTCGTTTCGGCTATGCCGTTTATACTTGGATTGGCAATGACGGTAATCAAACCCGATATGATGATTCCGTTTTTATTTAGTTTTATGGGTGTGGTATCTATAGCTGTCGTTATCATATTAATTGCGATAGGGTGGCTGTTGATTAGAAAAATTACAAAAATTGACGTTTAAGTTAGTTCACCGAGCGAGGGTTGTATGAAGAAAGGCTTTTTCTCAAAGTTTGACTGGGCGGCGTTTTGGGTTGCTACATTAGTCTCATTCGCTGTGTATTTTTATACTTTGGGGCCATCGGTGGGACTTGAGGATTCTGGCGAGTTGGCAACAGCAAGTGCTCACCTTGGTGTTCCACACCCTCCGGGATATCCGTTTTGGACGCTTTGCACTTGGGTTTTTTGCAAGTTGTTTTCTTTTGTGACATATATGGGGCATCCCAATCCGGCGTGGGCCGTCAGCTGCTGCTCGGCGGTTTTCGGCGCGCTGGCTGCAGGGTGTACCGCCATGTTGATCTGCCGGAGCGCGGGAGACTTCATTTTTAACGACCGCAGGCATTCGCTTTTCGGCGGCGAGGGCGGCGAATACAAGGATTATTTGTGTTTCGGCGGCGGCGTCGGCGGTGCTCTCGCTTTTGCGTTTTCGCCTGTCGAATGGTCGCAGTCCACGATAGTCGAGATATATTCTCTCAATTCGCTTTTTCTCATGCTTGTGTTTCTGCTCTCGTACAGGTGGATGTGCAAACCTTCCGACAAGGTGCTCTGGTCCACGGCGTTTGTTTTCGGGCTGGGACTTACCAATTATCAGGTTCTGCTTTTCGCAATCGTACCCCTTGCTGTAATCATATGCCTGAAGAATTTCAGGATGTTCAGGGATTTTGCGCTTTATCTTTTCCCCGTGGCGCTCACATATCAAATACTCAAAATTGCCGAATTGCCGCAGGCAAACGAGTATATGGCAAGCAATGTGATAAATAAGCACGACCCCATCGGGGCGGTGTCGTCGTGCCCGTCGTCGTGGGCTGTGGTGCTTTCTGTCGTTTTGTGCGTTGCAGCCGTCCTGCTGGCGGTTGCGCTTAAAAGCGGCAAGTCGTCCGTGCGCAAGCGCAATGCGTTCCTGCTGCTCGGCGGCGCTTCGCTGATTTTCATGGCTCTTGCCTCATGTGGTGTCTTTGCTTCTGACGCTTCGTGGATAATGAAGGGCGTTAATCCCGTCACAGGCGAAAACGGCGGGCCTGATTTCATAGCACCGCTTGTAAACCCGAAGATATATGCCGTTGCCGCGCTGTTTCTTATCGCAAGCGTGTTAAGCGCCGTATACGCCGTAGTTTTCCGCCCGGGAAGCAACGGTGAAAAAATCTACAGGATCGCCGTTTCAGTTTCTGCCGCCATGGCCTTTCTCGCCGCCATCGTGGTCTGCTCAAGTGTTGATTTCGCTTCTTCCAAGGGGTATGCCGGCGAAGTTTACGACTGGAAGAGTTCGTCGTGCCATTTCTACGCCGTTGTCATCGCTTTGATAGCCTGTTCTCTGTTTGTTAAAAACGCGCTTGCCTATTCCGTGCCGGTTGCGGGCTTCCACATCGTTCTTTTCATGCTCCTGGAACGCGGAGCGCTAAACGGGCTTACGCATCCTTCGAGCTGGTGGTTCTGGTGGCCGGTTGCGTGGAATTTTGTTGTGCTTGCCCTTGCATGGCTCGTGTTGCCGTACGGGCGGAGCGTCGCTTTCGCCGCATTCTTTGCGCAGCTCGGCGTTTCGTTCTACGCATATATGCCGATTGTCTCCGAGTTGCGCAATCCTCCGATGAACTGGGGCTATCCCCGCACATGGGAAGGTTTCAAGCACGCGATCACGCGCGGGCAGTACGAGGCCATAACGATGCCGGAGTTTAAGAGTGCGGGCGAGTTCTTCAGTCTTATACGCATCCAGATGCAGCATTATTTCTCGGAGGTGAAGATGCAGTTCACCGACTATATCGCGCTTCTGGCGTTTGTTCCTCTTGCGTCGTGGCATTTTATTTCCCGTGTTTCAAGACGCAGGTTTGCAATTAGTGCAGTTGCAGTCTGTTCCGTCCTTCTTGCGGTTCTGGCGGTTAGAGCCCTTTGTGTTTTTGCGGGCGTCGGCACGGGCGAAACCGGGCAGCGCTTTGACACTCTGGTTATTCTCTGTATGGCGCTTCTTGCGGTGATAGGTGTCGGCGTCATGGCCGTAAAGCAGTTTGTCTTGCGTCCTGCCGCGGCTCTGCGCAATTATATCGAGCGCTCGCTGCGGGAAGGTGATTATCTGCATATTGCCGCCGGAGCGGCTTTGGTTGCCGATGCGGCGTTCGTCTTTCTTTACCGCTGGTCGCATAAAGGAGAGTTTCCGATGGTGTTCCTTCCGGTGCTTGCCGCGGCCGGCGTGTTTGTTTTCGCCGTCTTTTCGTCGCGCAGCATTGTGCGTTTCAGGAGCAGGGCGAGCGAATCGCTGGCGGTCGTCACATTTGGCGCAAAAAACATTTCGCAGCAGTGGCTGCTCGCTTCAGGGGCGTGCTTCTTTATGATGACACTGCCACTGATCCTTCTTGCGCAGGTTAAAGGCGATATCCAGGACGGCTTCATCCAAAAGGTGAAATTCATTTCCTCGCATGCGATGATAGCCATGTGGATCGGGTACGGTCTTGTCATACTCGGCGCGGCGGTGCTGCTTTTCTCCCGCCGCCGGATCAGGGACGGTCGCGCGGTCAAGGCTTTTGCCATGCTCCTCTGCGCGTTTATGCTTGCGGGCGCCGGTTTGACGCCCATCGTGCAGAATTACATCGACGACGACCTCGTGTTCGCCCTCGGCGGTTCTGAACAGAACGGGCACACTTTCGGCTGGCAGTTCGGCGCATATCAGCTTGA
>JAZOTG010000267.1:0-4296 GCA_045657505.1 Kiritimatiellia bacterium
GTCGAGAAGGAGAATCGTCATCTGCGGCGCTGTCCGACGGCCTCGGCAGCGGTGCCAAGGCCCACGTTCTCGCTACCATGACCACGCCGATGGCGATCAAGTTTCTTGAGTCTAACGTGCCGACGCTCGAAGCCGCCGAGATTATAATGGATTCTCTTCCGGTGTGCGAGGTCCGCAAAATCGGGTACGCCACGTTTTCGCTGTTTGACTTCCGTCTCGGGGGGCGTGCGCATGTCACTGAGATGGGCAACCCTGGGTATATACATCTGCGCGGCGTCGAGGAGGTTGCTCCCCTTAAGGACGAGACGGTGGTTTCCGAGCACTGGCCCGATCGCGAGGTGCGCGAATGCGAAGCCGATTTCAAGCCTGGCGACAGAATCATAATCTGCTCTGACGGTGTTACGCAGGCCGGCCTCGGGCAGCGCCGCGACATGAAATTCGGGTGGCGGCGCGCCGGTGTGGCCCAGTTTGCCAAGCGTTGCATCACTGCCGACCCGGGCATTTCGGCAAAGGATCTCTCAGAGGCGGTCGCGCGCGAGGCGCTTACTCTCGTTCCGGGCGGCTGCAAGGATGACATAAGCTGCATAGTGGTATATCTTCGCCATCCGCGCGTAATGAGGATTTTGACAGGTCCGCCCTATTACCGCGAACACGACGCAGACTATGCCCGTCAAGCCGCGCTCGGCGAGGACCATGTGGTTGTCTGCGGAGGTACGTCGGCGAACATTCTCGAGCGCGAACTCGGCGCCAAGGTGAAGGTTTCGCTTGCCGACATGCGCTCAGCGGGAGGTTTGCCGCCCGTGGGTAAAATGGAGGGCGTGGGCATTGCGACCGAGGGTATTTTAACGCTATCGCGCGTTCTTTCGGCGATTGAAGACATGCGCCCTGCGGAGTATGAACCGGCGGCGGCGCGCGAGATTCTTAAAAGAATCATGAGGCATGACAGGATTGAATTTGTCTTAGGTACCAAGGTTAACGAGTCGCATCAGGATCCGGGCATTCCTCAGGATCTCGAACTGCGGCGCTCTGTCGTGCGCCGGATTGCGCAGGCGCTTGAGCGCAATTATCGTAAGGATGTTGTAATTCATTTCTACTGATACAGAAGGAAATCCATCGATGGAAAAAATCAAAGTTGAAATTTGCTGCGGAACCGCCTGTTATTTGCTCGGCGCGGCCAAGCTGATGCACATTGAAGAGGAACTTCCCCTGGAATGCCGCGACAAGGTGGAGATTGAGGCCCGTCCATGTCTTGAGTTGTGCGAGCGGGACAATCTCGGCGGAGCGCCTTACGTCCGTTTCAATGGCAATGAGATTATGGGCAAGGCCACGCCCGAAAGCGTAGTCGCCAGAATTCTTGAACTCCTTGGAGAGGGCGCGTGAGATGGTTAACGCATCGACTTATCTGCGCCGCGAATTACTGATTCGTCTCGTCCGCGCATTTGACGAAGGGGTTTTGCGCAGCGAGATAGACCGCATCCCGATTCGCCTGCGCCCCAAGGATGCCGACTCGTCGCGATGCTGCATCTATCACGACCGCGCCGTCATAAAATACAGGCTTATGGCGCTTCTCGGCATTTCGGCCGAAGAGGAGTCTGACGAGTCGAAGACGCTTTCGGCATATCTCGACGAGGTTATTGATTCTCCGTCCATAGCCGTCTCTTCGCCGGACGCGCCGGTGGAGAGACGCAGCGCGCCGCTTTCGGTGTGCGGTCCCGCGTGCAGCGGCTGTCCTGACGCGCGCGTCGTCTCTACGCCGAACTGCCGCGGGTGCTTTGCCCGTCCATGCGTGTACAGCTGTCCCAAAAACGCGATTTCGGTGACCGGCGGCAGGTCTGTCGTCGATCATACAAAGTGCATCAAATGCGGCAAGTGCATTTCTGCCTGCCCTTACCACGCCATCGTAAAGACGACTGTTCCGTGCGAAGAGGCCTGCCCCGTAGGTGCAATACGCAAGAACGAGCGCGGGATCGCGGAGATCGATTTCTCTCGCTGCATCTTCTGCGGCAAATGTTTTACGGCCTGTCCGTTCGGTGCCGTTATGGAGCGTTCCCAGATTATCGGAGTGCTTCAGGCCATGCGTGAGGGGCAGAAGCTTGTCGCGATGGTGGCCCCCGCCGCCGACCGCCAATTCCCCGGCACCATGGAGCAGCTTTTGTCTGCCTGCATGAGGGCGGGGTTTTCCGATGTCATAGAGGTGGCTCTCGGAGCCGAGAAGACGACATCCCACGAGACTGAAGAGTTTCTCGAGCGCATGCAGAACGACCCCAAGACGTTTATGACCACGTCGTGCTGTCCAGCGTACGTCAATCTTGTCGGCAAGCATCTGCCTGAGCTTGTAGAGCATGTGTCGCTTACGCCAAGCCCGATGGTTTACGCTCATGAGATGGTGCGTTCGGCCAATCCCGATGCCAAAACGGTTTTTATCGGGCCGTGCATCGCCAAGCGCAGCGAAGCTCGCCGCAAGGGAATCGATTACGTATTGTCGTTTGAAGAGCTCGGTGCTATTCTCGCAGGGCGCAAGATCGACGTTCTCTCGTGCCAGCCTCATCCCGTTGAGCGTGCGGCGGCCGCGACGGCCCGCAATTTCGCCAGAAGCTGCGGCGTCACGGAGGCCGTGCTTGCGGAGGCTACGCAGAGGATTCCGGATTTTAAACTTGCGTCAAAGCAGATAGACGGAATCGACCGTAAGACGTGCGCCATGCTCAAGCTTTATGCGTCGGGAAAATTGCCGGCCAATTTCCTTGAGGTCATGGCATGCGCCGGAGGCTGTGTAAATGGACCGTGTTCGCTTGCCCGATAATTTGCTAATATATAGCAAATAAAGGGATTAAAAAAAAAATGAAAAAATCAGTTTATTGCATTTTGGCGGCGGCGATGACGACTGCGTGCGTGACCGGCTGCAGGGACGATGCGGCCGAGCGCATCGCAGCGGAGGCGTCGGCGTTCGGCTACAAAGGTAAAGACATCGGCAACTACACGAGCAAAAGTTACATAGTGACGGCTCCGGCGGTCACAAACTACGTGCCGGAGCGCGTCCTCATAGTCTTTGAGGATTACGAATATTCCGCAGGCGAACTTAAAGTTTTGGAAGACGCCAAGGTTGTCGTTCCGAGTACAGAGCTTGCTGCTTTGCCGGACGGGTATGCGAAAGATTCAATAGAGCCGTGGTTTGTGTATTGGACAAAGCAGGTGCAGTCGTTCGGATACAACGGTGTAGCCGGCGTTTTGTCGCACTACAACGAAGTGAGCGGCAGGTGGGAGACGGGGGAGTCGTATTTTTCAACGTATTGGAAAAGCGAAGAAGAGGCTAAAAAGGTTCTTGCCGATTTACGTCAGAAGTTAGCTGCGCAGTACGGCGTTTCAAAGTTTCATGACATAGCCGGAGGCTGGGTTGCGGAATATGTCCGACTGTGTCTTACCGGCGTGGTTGGGCAGAAAGCCGACGGGCAGTGGTCGTGCATGCTTAATTTCAGGGATAAATGCAAAGTCGGCTGCGGAGCCTGGGAGAGCGTCGAGGATCAGCAATCGCGACTCAATCGCTACATTTACGCCAAGGAAATTGCGGCATGGCGCAAAAAGGTCAATGAGACGCTTCAGAACAATCACACCGTGATTATGGAGAAAATGAAGAAGGAGTCTCTTGCGATCTGCAAAATGCAGCTGCCTTCTCCCGGGCTCGGGCAGGGGATGCGGTTCGAATATTCCATATACAATGATTTTTCGGTTCCGTCCACAAACTATACGGTTGCGGCGTCAAATCTTTGGGCAAGTTTCGTTACGCAGTTAAAGGGCTTTTGCGGAGCCGAAATCGTAGGCGATGTTAAAAACGAAATCGTAGGCGGCGATATTTTGTTCGCGGCGGAGGCAACTTCACCGTACCATGATCTGAAATTGTCGGTCGATGCGAGGCTGTTGCCGATGACGGCAAGTGACGAGAAGACCGGCGCCGACGTTGTTACGACCAATACGGTGGGGCGCTGGAGCATGCGCCTTACTGAAAAACTCCAAGAAGGCATAACGCTTCCTCCCCAGCCGGTTTTAAAGAAGTGAGAGCTCTTGTTCTTGGCTATGGCGTAAGCGGCAGGGCGGCAGAGAAGGTTCTTGCCGGCAGCGGGTATGATGTTGATGTCGTAGAGGGGTACGATATTGTTGTCGCCAGCCCTGCCGTCGTTGTCAAGAGTGAACTGCAGCTCGGTGTAGAGCTTTGCCCACTCGGAGTTGTACTTTGCGGTCTTTTCCTCAATTACACTTGCGGAAGAGACCAAGCGTTCGGTTGTTACTTCCCAATTGTTTGCC
>JAZOTG010000268.1:0-1983 GCA_045657505.1 Kiritimatiellia bacterium
AGATCCTGTTGTGTTTCACTGCTCTATGGGGGCAGACCGGACGGGGACGCTGGCCTGCGTTCTGGAAGCGCTGCTGGGCGTTTCGCAGTCCGACCTCGACAAGGACTACGAGCTGACGAGCTTTTACGCCTTGCGAGCGCGAAATGGGAATTATCAGGGCGGTACGGCAGACTGGGCACACCTCATGTCGGCGCTGACCGCATTAAGCGGGAGCACGATCCGAGATAAAGCCGTGTCGTTTGTCCTCAGTCTTGGGTTTACTGCGGCGGAAATCAACGCCTACCGCCGCGCTATGATCGACGGAACCCCAGCCGACATCACCGGGCCGACCTACACAATCACCAACACACTGAGCAACTGTGCCAGCAGCAACAGCGCCGGTTCCATCGGAATCAACGAGAGCTACGAGGCGACCATCACAGCCAACAGCGGCTACACGCTCGACGGCGCGACGGTCTCCATCACGATGGGCGGGACGGACATCACGGCTTCTGCCTACAGCAATGGAACCATCTCTATTCCGTCTGTAACTGGTGCGCTGGTCATCACAATCGCCGCCGCTAAGGAGCAGACGATGGTGGAACTGTTTGATCCGAGCGCGTCAACAATCAATCAGCGGTTTAACAGCTCTGGCGGCTATTCTGCGCAAAACGGAAACTTCTGCACCGATTTTATTTCCGTCAGTGGGTTGGCTTCCGCTGAGCCGTGGCGAATCCATATCAAGGACACGACAGACGCAACTCGTTTCCAAGCCATGGCCGCTAATGAGGCTATTATGTATTACAAGGCCGACAAAACAGTAATTGACAGGCTCATGATCTCGACGGTAACGACTGGCACGGTGCTTACAAAACACAATGATTCCGATGGTGGAATCTACATTGACGCCAACGTGCTGAGTGATGGTAGCTCTTCAATTCCGTTTGATTTATCACAGGTTGCCTATATCCGAATCTGTATGGCTTACTCCAGCGGCACGGCGATCCCCGACACAGCAACGCTCGCAAATGTGAGCATCAAAGCAGATAAGATTATTGCTTAGACGGCTGGACTGAATCCGTGGCGAGATAGGAGATGTTAGCATGGACGCGGCGCACAGGGCAACGGATAAAGAGCTTGAGCGGATCGAACGGAAATTGTCCAAAATCTACGAACAAGCCGCAAAGGAACTGCAAGAAAAAGCTGATAAGTATTTTGAACGGTTCAAGCAACTTGACGCACAAAAGCAAGCTCTTGTAAAAGCTGGGAGGATGACCGAACAAGAATACAAGACTTGGCGGCAAAATAAAATTATGACCGGGCAACATTGGACGGCAATGCAGAAGCAAGCCGCTGAAAGGCTCGTCAGAGCCGACAGAGAGGCCATAGAATACACGAACGGAAGATTGCCGTATGTTTACTCCCTGAACTACAATAGCGTTGCAGAAGGGCTTGAAACACGGCTGAAAGGCTATTCGTTTGAGTTGGTGGATGAAGCAACCGTCCGCAACCTTGCAACATCCGACAAAACGCTCTTGCCCTACAAGGTAGTTGATGGAAAAAAGGCTGAACGCTGGCACACGCAACGGGTAAACGCAGAAGTCACGCAAGGCATTTTGCAGGGCGAAAGCATTCCGAAGATTGCAAAACGGCTAAAAAACAATGTAGGCATGACCGCAAAGGGCAGCGCCGTCCGAAACGCTCGAACAAGCGTAACAAGCGCCGAAAACAAAGGTCGGATCGATATGCTCCACGATGCGCGGAAAAAAGGCGTAATTGCCGACAAAATTTGGCTTGCGGCACATGACAGCCGGACGCGTGAAGCACATCTTGACCTTGACGGACAACAAGTGCCGGAAGATGAAGCGTTCCAAAGCATTCTGGGAGAAATCGAATACCCCGGCGATCCTGGCGCTGCCCCGGCGAATACTTACAACTGTCGGTGCAGCTTGGGCTATAAAGTGGTTGGCTTTGAAAAAAGGCGGTGATTGAATGGCCGGAATC